>DKLE01000237.1:2890-7292 GCA_002455605.1 Firmicutes bacterium UBA6648 | reverse complement strand
TCTTTCTTTTAGCTTTTCCATATTTCCGCCTCCTTTAATTTTTTGTGTATTCAAGCTTTTATAAGATTTATAAAACTTTACACGAATATATTTATAATATAACATGTTTTTACATCTTTGTAAACATGCGTTCCGAAATTATGTTCTAAAAAAGCGACCTAGCCCACAGGTCGCTTTTCGTGTATACCGCTTTTTGCCTACTTTTTTATTTAACTTTTAATCAACCTTATTGAATCATATTGTCTACAGAATCAAGAACTTTATCCAGTATATTCATAGCTGCTCTTAATTCTTCCTCGGTGATGATGAGAGGAGGTGCAACAATAATCATGTTCTCATGAGAATAAGTTGCGAAACCTTCCACCTTAAGCATACCGACAATTTTATTCATCAGTCCTTCCGGATCACAATTAAAGGATACTATCGGTTCCTTTGTCTCCTTATTTTTAACAAGCTCAAAAGCAGAGAACAAACCGATTTGTCGATACTCACCGACGCAATCATGCTTAGCCTGTATCCGGCTCAATGTTTCATTCAGTACCTTACCCTGTGCTTTAACATTCTCTTGAATGTTTAATCTCTTGTATTCATTTAACGTGGCTATTGCTGCGGCACATCCCATGGGATGTGCACTGTACGTCAGCCCGCAGAACATCTTGTTATTATCAAAATACTCAGCGACTTTCTTGGAAACAATTACGCCTCCCAGTGGTACATATCCGCAAGTAACTCCCTTAGCAAAAGTAATCAGATCTGGCTTTACATTGAATTGCTGCCATGCAAAGCAGGTTCCTGTTCTGTACCAGCCTGCCATCACCTCATCACATACCATCAGAATATTATACCTGTCACATAATTCACGAATTCCTTCTAAATAACCCTTTGGCGGAATTAAGATTCCGTTGGATCCTACTACGGTTTCAGTAAAAATTGCTGCAATCTGATGAGGACCCTCATACTTTATCTGGTTTTCCAAAAGCTCCAGATAAAATTCCGTGATATCTTCTTCCTTTTCAAATTTACAGGCTCTCGGAGCTCGATAGGCATACGGACCATCGTATTTTATGAATCCTGGAACACCCGGCTCATTTACAAACTTCCTGGGTTCTCCGGTAAGCATTCCGGCTCCTGCAGAAGATCCATGGTAGCATCGGTACATGGAAAATATCTTCCATTTACCGGTATACTGCTTTGCTAATTTTATAGCATTCTCATTGGATTCTGCTCCGGCATTGGTAAAAAACACTTTGGCTCCTTCTAATCCGGAGGCTTCAACAACGGCCCTGGCAGCTTCTGATCTCACATCTAAAGCGTAGCCGGGTCCTATAAACGGTATTCGCTCAGCTTGCTCCTTAATTGCTGCAATAATTGCTTTATTTCCATGCCCTAAATTAGAGTTCACCAATTGAGATGACATATCATAATATTGTTTTCCTTCCTCATCCCAGAAATAAATCCCTTCAGCTTTGGTAACTACCATTGGATTGATAGATTTCTGTGCACACCAGGAATGAAGATTATAGGTTAAGCTCATATCTTTTATCACTGACATTTCAATTCCTCCTTTATTCATCTACCTTTTTCCTAAGTGATATATCAAATAATTCCTCGTCCGTTGGCTGGAAGGAAGGTATCGGTCTTGAAACGTAAGTAAAATTCAATAAATCCTTATAGGTGGCATTGTGTGAAATACTGTTATGTCCCCATGTTCCGCAGCCTAAAGTCATGGAAATCGGGAATCCACAGGTCCAAGACCCTGAATTGGTCAGTGACTGAGGAGAATTTACGCATACCTTACAAACTGGTACGATTTCACCGAGTCTTGTTACTCTTTCTTTTATACTGGTATGAATTCCGCAGCTATGGCCTTTTCCCTGATATTCCAGTATTTTAATCATTTTATCTACAGCGTCATCAAAATCTTTGGCTTTTCGGATTCCTGCCACTGGTGATAATTTTTCTCCTGTAAACGGGAATTCATTGCCATAGCCTCCGTTTTCCTCTGCCATAATCATTTTTGTTCCTGCCGGAACCTTCAGCTTCGCCGCTTCCGCTATCACCCTTGCAGGCTGTGCCACAATATGTCTGTTCAGATTATGATTATCCGGTGATTCCGGCCATATAGTTTTTAGCAGCTTAGCCTTCTCATCCGAGTTTTCTTTTAATAACATCGCTCCATGACGTTCCATAGCTTTGATAAATTCTTCATAGCATTCTTCCAGTACAATAATGTTGTTCTCTGTAGAGCAGGAAGTAGCATTATCAAAGGTCTTGGATCGAACAATCATATCTGCCGTATCCTCCAAATCAGTGGTGCCGTCAACAATTGTCACTACATTGCCCGTTCCCACACCGATTGCCGGATTTCCAGATGAATATGCCTGCCGGACCATTGGTGTGCCCCCTGTTGCTAAAATAAAGTCAACCTGCTTCATGAGAGCCTGGGATGCTTCCACGGAAACATATTCCGGTTCAATTGCCTGCACTAAGTCTGCCGGAGCATTGAATTTTGCCAAAACTTCTCTTATAGCCTCAGTAACGGCTAAATTAGTTCTTCTGGCTTTTGGATGCGGTGCAAGAATAATGGCATTCCGAGTCTTCAAAGCCATAAGTGACTTTACTACAGGAGTTGCTTCTCCGTTAGTCACCGGTATAATTGCTCCGATTACTCCCATAGGCCTTGCATAGGTCTCCATACCCATTTTCTCATCTACATCAATTAATCCCACCGACTTCTTATCTTTCATTTGAAAATATGCGCCTTTAACCTTGCCATACATTTTCAGCTGCTTATCAGTGGCAATCCCCATATTGGATTCTTCAACAAGCATTTCCCCAAACTTTAACGCAACCTCCGGTTTAGTTAAGGCATAAGCAACTGCTCCTGTCAGTTCATCTACCTGCTCCTGAGTAAAGTTTTCTGCAATCGCCTGTGCCGCCCTGGCCCTTTCCACCAGATTGGCAACATACTCTTCGTAGTTTACAGCCATTAATTATCCCCCCCTTTATTTTAATAGCCCTAATCCAAACAGTAACCCATGTTACTATGCTTTAATATAAAGCAAGACTCATGCCAATTGCGAAACTAGTTACATTAGCGGTCTTTTTATTAATACGGAAAATAAAAAAGGCAACACAGTGATGCATTTTTGTATCACCATGTTGCCTTCTCCCACAAATTTTCAGTATTACTGCTGTTTACATGAATTTCTTTCAAGATACATTTCTGTATCTATGATTCATTTATGAATCGTAAGAGTATATACCATACTTATTTAATTTTCTAACCACAGAAGGCTGGCTTATTCCCAGCTCTTTCGCCACTGCTCTGGTGGATTTCCGGCGGTGATAAGCAGAAAGAAGAACTTCTTTTTCCTTCTTTTCCAGTACTTCTTTTAAGGTGTCTTTCTCCTGTCTTCGTTTATCATTTTTCATAGTATTTTCAAATATAAAAGAAGGTAAATTTTCAGGCATGATAACATCCCCTTTGGTTGTTATTACCAATCTTTCAATGATATTCTGAAGTTCTCTCACATTTCCCGGCCAATCATATTTAAGCAACACTGCTATGGTATTGGAATCAATTTCTTTATGAGTATTTAATTTTTTGTTATGTTCTTTAAGGTTGTATTGTATTAAAGGAATAATATCTTCGTATCTTTCTTTTAGCGGGGGAATATTAATCGGCACTACATTTAACCGATAATATAAATCCTCCCTGAATCTTTTCTCTTTCACCAATTCCATTAAATCCTTATTGGTAGCTGAAATAATTCTTACATCGATAGGAATGCTTTTGATACCGCCTACTCTGGTGATTTCCCGCTCCTGAATAACCTGCAGCAATTTAACCTGTAAATTTAAAGGAAGCTCGGAAATTTCATCCAGAAAGATTGTACCATTTTGAGCAGTTTCAAATAAGCCTTTCTTTCCATCCGCTCTTGAACCGGTAAAAGCACCTCTTTCATAACCGAAAAGTTCGGATTCTATCAAGTTTTCCGGTATAGCACCACAATTAATTTTTACACAAGGCTTATCTCTCCTTGATCCGTTTTTATGCAGAAGACTGGCTATCACGCCCTTTCCCACACCAGACTCTCCGGTTATAAGAACAGTGGAATCTACATCCGACAGACGTTTGGTCAGCTGCAGAACATTAAACATAGCATGACTATTAGCGATCACCCCGTCGCTGCAGAACTTTTCAAAGCTTCTGAATTCATCCAAAGTATTCTTAACCGATTCCAGCTGATTTTTCAGATTAACCAGCTCCGTTATATCCCTGGAAGTTGTAATAATTCTGGTAAATTTATTATTGTGATCAAATATTGGAATTCCTGTGGAAAGCAGCCTCTTCCCAGATTTATTTTCATGTACAATAGTCACTTCTTTTTTTTGCTCC
>DKLE01000237.1:0-2838 GCA_002455605.1 Firmicutes bacterium UBA6648 | reverse complement strand
CTTCTTTTTTTTGCTCCATCACCAGACTTGCTACAGACGGCGTAAAAATTCCTTCTGTCTCCAGTTCTCTCACATGTTTTCCAAGAATCTCTTCCGGAATCACTTCATATAAATCGAAGCACGCCTTATTGCACCAAAGGGATATCCCCTCACTGCTGTCAATAAAAATTGCATCACTGATACTATCCAGTATGGGAAACAGCTCATCCGGTTTAAAGGCCTTTAAAAGTTCTTCCATAAGATTTCCCCTCTATCTCACTAAAAGTCTTTTTATTCCTTCTTCCAATCCGTCTAATGTGAGTTCAAACATGGGAAAGACATCTTTTATCATTGCTATTGTATAGCTCCCATATACAAAATCCCAATCATCCTTAGGAATGGGATTCAGCCAAATCTGCTTTTTATAGCGTCTTTTAAATTTCTTTAACCACTCCACACCCGGTTCCTCATTATATAAGCCGATCACAGAGTTTCCGCCGATTCGGAGCAGTTCGGACGGAGCCATGGTTCCGTCTCCTATAAAAATGACTTTATACTCACTGTCCAGATTGGAAAGTACCCAGTCGGTATTGACCCATTGTCCTTTTTTACAGTATGGTGTCGTATACAAATGTTCGTAGATACAATTGTGAAAATAATATACTTTTAAATCTTTAAAATGACTGGATTTACTGACTGCCTGAAAAAGCCGGCTGCACAAGCTGCTGTACGGCATCATGGAGCCGTCGGAATCGAACAGCAGTAATAATTTAATTGTATTCTTTCTCGGCTTATTAAATACCAATTTTAAATTTCCTGCATTGCTGCAGGTTTCGTCAATAGTGCCATCCACATCTAATTCTGTTTTAGAGCCTTCCACTCTGGCAGAAAACTGCCTTAGCTTTCGAAAAGCCATTTGAAACTGTCTGATGTCTAAAATGCTGTCCTGTCTAAAGTCCCTAAAATTGCGTTCTCCTGCAATCTGAACCGCTGATTTGTGTCTGCCGATTCCTCCGGTACGAATCCCCTGATTGTTGTACCCTCCATGGCCCATTCTTGAAGTACCGCCGGTTCCAATCCAATAATTCCCCCCATTATGCTGTTCTTTTTGTTCTTCAATTCGTTGATAAAATCTTTTTAATAAATCCTCCAACTCCATAATAGCCTCTTCCGGAATAGGTTTGTCATTGATATCCCGCTCTTTTATATCTTGATTCAACCATTTCCAAAATTCTTCCGGCAAATCCTCCGGACTTTCAATTCCTTTAAAATATTCTGCAAAAATAGCATCGAATTTGTCATAGTCTGCTTCGCTTTTGATCAGAACGCTTCTGCATAAGTGGTAAAATCCCAGCAGGCTGGAATCTGCCAATCCTAAATCCATGGCTTCAATTAATGATATCCATTCATTTAAAGATACGGCAAGCCCTCTGGCCCTTAATAAATAGAAAAAATCCAAAAACATTTAATTACCACCTTCTCAGGGAATATCCTTTTTCTTTAATCTCATACATGATATCAATATCTTGATTCTTTTTTAACAATACACCTACATACGGTATTTCATTCGTGATACTGTCAATAGAAACACCGCTTATCATCAGTGCCTGCAGCCAATCCAAAAGCTCGGAGGTACTAGGTTTTTTCTGAATTTCTTTCATCTGACGGATACTATAAAAGGCATCCATGGCCGCATCCACTAATTTTTTATCTATATCTCCAAAATGCACTTTCACGATTTCCTGCATTTTGTCTTTTGCAGGAAATTCAATATAGTGAAAAATACATCTCCTTAAAAATGCATCCGGAAGTTCCTTTTCTGCATTAGAAGTAATAATAACAATGGGTCTTTTCTTCGTTTTAATTGTTTCTTTTGTTTCATTGATGTAGAATTCCATTTTATCCAATTCCCACAAAAGATCGTTAGGGAATTCTAAATCTGCTTTATCGATTTCATCAATTAATAAAACTACCTGATCATTGGAATTAAAAGCTTCCCCCATTTTACCCAATTTTATATATTTCTTAATATCAGAAACATCTCCTTCGCCGAATTGACTGTCGTAAAGCCTCTGAACCGTATCATATACATAAAGGCCCTCCTGGGCCTTTGTCGTTGATTTAATACTCCAAATCAAAAGCTTTTTATCCATGGATTTGGCAATAGCTTCTGCCAGCATAGTCTTTCCAGTTCCGGGTTCGCCTTTTATCAATAAAGGCTTTTTTAGTGCAATAGAAACATTTACTGCATTCATCAGCTCCTTTGATACAACATAATCCTCACTGCCTGTAAATTTTATCATTTTATTATTCACTGTATTATTTTCTCCTTTGGTTGTTAAAATTTACTGTTATAAACCAATAAACAGCGGTACTAAAATCGGAACGGCTGTACTCAACACCACACCGATAACAAAAGCATAAACGGCCGTATCACTGTTCGTGGTTTTTTCCAAAATAGGCAGGCACACATCCATAGCCGCTGCCCCTGGAACACTGCACGCTTCTATGTATCCCACATGCTTTGCTACGATAGGTATAATGATGATCCCTATCATTTCCCTCATAACATTATGTAAAAAAGCAATAGCACTAAGCTCTGCCGAATAATCAGAAAGAATAACCGGTGCCAGCGTATACCACCCAAATCCTGACGCAATTGCCATACTTTCTCTTGCAGTCATCGGCAGAAAGAAAGATGCAATAGCCGCAAAAAAAAGGCATCCTATAATGGAAGCAATAGGAAAAGCCAAAATTCTTATTCCCACTTTTTTAAAATTCTCTACTACGGTACCTTCCCTTCCCAGTTCCAGTCCTACAAAAAACAATAATACACAAAGACCCACCACTAAAAGATTG
>DKLE01000250.1:1143-6458 GCA_002455605.1 Firmicutes bacterium UBA6648 | reverse complement strand
ATAAAGAAATTTAATAACCTATTGATATATTATACTAAACCAGTATAATTTAGGCAATGGGAAGCTCAATTCATCCCTTTGGAAAGGAAGCGAACTATGGATATCATAAAGCAAAACTACTTCACTACAGGAGAGTTTGCCAAGCTATGTAACGTTAAGAAACAAACCTTATTTCATTATGATGATATTGGGATTTTTTCTCCTGAAGTCATTGGTGAAAATGGTTATCGTTATTATTCCTATCAACAGATAGAAGTATTTGAAATAATCTCTATGCTGAAAGAATTAGACATGCCTCTAAAGGATATAAAAAATTATTTGGATACCAGAACACCCGAAAGCCTTATAACACTTCTGCATCAAAAGCAAAAAGAAGTGGAGAATAAGATCAAAGATCTTCAGTGGATTAATAATTATATTAAAACAAAAACCGATATTACTAAGGAAGGCCTGCAGGCAGTAACAGAAAAAGTCACCTATACAGAAATGCCGGAAGAATATCTGATCACTACCCATTACAGCGGAAAACCTGATGATCGATCCATAGCGGCCGCTATCACAAAGCATTACAATTATTGTCATGATCTCGGGCTCTATATGATTCATTCCATTGGAAGCACCATAAAGACCTCTGACATGCCCACTGGTCAGTTTTATTATTCCTACGCCCATACATATACAAAGGTTCCCAGTAAAAAATATCCCAATCTTCACATTAAACCTGCAGGTACTTATGCCGTTATCTATCACCGAAACGGTTATAACACCGCTTATGAGAGCTATAAAATGCTTATGGATGACTTGCTCAAAAAAGGTTATACTCCCGGAGAGTATTTTTATGAGGATACCATCCTTGATGAACTTTCCATGTGCGGCTATGACAATTACATGATAAAAATATCTGCTTTCTGTAAGAAATAATGAGACATGACAGAAGTGCTTTACATAATTTCCTTAAACTCTTCCAGGTCTGCCATCTGTCCTTCTCTCTGCCTTTCCACCGCATCAAGTATTTTGTTAAACACTTTTTTTGTTATCGGATACTTATATATCATATAAACCGACAAAAACATAAAGATACCCGGTATGATAGTAAAGGCATTATCTACCCAATAAAGAGCTTTTTCCTGCTGAATTGCCGCACTTCCGTCAAAGCCTGCCCATTGCAGCATATTGCCCAGTAATATCAGGCCAACCGCTTCCGATAAGGATTCGGATATTGCCTGAAAGGATACAATGGTTCCCTGCCTCTGCTTACCGCTTACGAGTTCATCTAATTCGCAGACATCATAAATCATAGCAGGCATAAGCTGCCAATAGCATATAGCTCCTAATCCGAAAGCTACCAGCATAAGAGCTGCTTCAAGGAAATTAGTGATTCCGATGAATCGAAGCACCACCATACTCACCGCACAGATACTCATTCCGATGATAAACTGACTTCGTTTATCGAATTTACTGCTGGTGGCAACTAAAATAGGTACAAAAATCATCCCCGCAAAAGGCTCTATTGCCATCAAGGCAGTGATACTTAAAGCATTAAGCCCCATATTGTAGGTGTAAAAATATAATCGGTCTGCCACAAAAATGGTATTGGCCGCTAAATATAAAATGCTTGCATAAACAGCATATCGAAGAGTTTTCAACCGAAGAATCTCGCTAAATCCCTTAAATAGTTCTTTAAACATCTGCACAAACTTCTTGAACGTCATTTTTTCCGTATGGACTTTATCCGCCAGATTGCTTGGTTCTTTGATAATAAGAGACCCAATCATCAAGGATAAGAAGACAACACCTGATATCATTGCTGCAGTACCATGCCATGCCTGCGCTTGTGTTTTACCCATATTAACTAAATGATCCACAAATATAGTCGGCATTACTGCACCTATGGCCATACCGAAGGTATTCCCCACATAGGCAAAGGAACGCAGCCTTGTTCGCTCATTATAATCCTCTGTAAGCTCTGCTCCCCAGGCTAAAAACGGAATAAAAAATGAAGAAAATCCGGTCCAGAAAAGCAAGGTCATACATACATAGTAAACAATCTTCATTGTCATCGAAGCTTCTATGGCTGTGAACAGCAGAGTGGTAACAATGGCTACCGGTATGGATGCACAAATAATAAATATCTTTCTTTTTCCAAATCTTGAATATGTATTATCCGATATAAATCCGATAATGGCTGAACTAATGGCATCCCATAGAGCACCAAGAGCTGCAATCACCCCTGCAATGCCCGGATCCATCCCCACAACCGTAGTGGTAAAAAATAAGAAAAATGTTCCGTAAAGGAAATATAAACATTGATCGGCTATTGCTATAATTCCGTACGCTGTTTTGAT
The DNA here is from genome assembly GCA_002455605.1 of Firmicutes bacterium UBA6648. Classification (GTDB taxonomy): domain Bacteria; phylum Bacillota; class Clostridia; order Peptostreptococcales; family Anaerovoracaceae; genus Aminipila. The sequence goes on along the minus strand of DKLE01000250.1, from coordinate 4,113 downwards.
TTTGAGTGAAAGTTTCATAAATATCCCCTCCTACTCAATATTTTAAAGTATACAGTTACCATATAGTCAATAGTTTTTATTTAGAAAGGCTTGTTTTATTTTTTTCTGGTTACCCAAACTATTTCAGGGGGATTATTCACTTGATTTGTCATGGAAACATAAGCCACATGAAACTCTTTTCCGGGAAGCTCTTTCAGCATCTTTAACAACGTTCTTTTCTCTGCCCTGCCTTCCGTATGCCCACTATATAAAACCAGAGTTACAATGCCTCCGATTTTAATTGTTTCTATTGCCGCCTTTACGGCCAAAACACTTGAATGACATTTGGTGGTTATGGTTTTATCTCCCATAGGTAAGTAGCCCAGATTAAATATAACGGCAGAAGGTTTACAACGCCCACCCACATATTGTTGAATATTTTCATGAGAATCATTGATAAATGCTGCTCTATCCTGCAGATGATGTTCCTGTAAAAGTTTCTCTGTATTTTTCAGTGCTTCATTCTGTATATCAAAAGCAAATACTTTTCCCTTTTCGCCTACAGCTTTTGCTAAAACTAAAGTATCATAACCGTTTCCTGCTGTTGCATCAATAACCAGGTCTCCCTCATCAATATAATTCAGTGTTACATTCATAGCAAATTCAGTTGTTTTAGTAATCAAGTTTATTCTGCTGTTCATATTTTTCACGATGATTTACTCTGCTTTCTATAAAGATTCTCTGTAAATTCTTTCAACAGCCAGTCTGTCAAATACCACCGGACTGACATTGATATTTCCCGATGCAACTTTAAAGACATTGTCGGACAGCCACAGAATATCTTTCTCCACAAATCCCAAGTCACTTAAAGTAATTTTCAGATTAATTCCTTTTAAGAGGTTCTCTATGGCTTCTGCGCAGTCTTGTTCGTTGTTTCCTCCCAGCATCCGGGAAAGCTCTGCAAATCGCTGAGGATTTCCGCTGACAGAAGCCCTTATTATCGCCGGCATTACCGCCGCCAGACCCTCTCCGTGTACAATATTTTTATATCCGCTTAAAGGATGTTCAAAAGCATGGGGAGCACAAGCTCCTGCTGTATCTAACGTGTATCCGCCCAGAGTGCTGGCCAAGGCCACAGCTTCCCACGCCTCCACATTGCCATAATCTTTATATAGCCGTACCAAGTTCTCTTTTAACAGTTTAATTCCCTTTTCTGCAAAGATATCACTCATTACATTGGCTCTTGAAGAAATGTAGGCCTCTATTAAATGACATAAAGCATCAAAGCCTACAGAAGCTAATACGAATTTCGGCATGGTCATCATCAATTCAGGATCTACAATGGAAGTCTTTGCTAAAAAGCCATTCTTCCGCATCCCTCTTTTATCCAGTGTCTCATCCTTTGTAAACACTGCTATCCGATTAACCTCGCTGCCTGTCCCGCAAGTGGTAGGAACAAGAATCAGAGGCAGCGCGGGAATTTCTTCAATCATTCCCTGCTGATGGGTTTCAAACTCTCCTTGATTTTTAGTAAAGAAAGCGATTCCTTTTGCGGCATCCATGATGCTGCCGCCTCCCAGTGCCAGTACTGCATCACATTTTTCGGCTTCTGCTATTTGAGCACCTTCCATTATCTTGGAAACCACCGGATTTTTTTCTATCCTGTCAAACAGTACATATTGCAGTTTTTCTTCCTGTAATTGGTGTATTACCCTATCCAGCAGTCCGGACTTTTTTGTACTGGCTTTACCGGTTACAATAAAAATCCGCTTGCCGTATTTTGCCGTTTCCTTGCCTATGCGTTCTGCACTTTTGAGTCCAAATATTAAATTGGCATTATTTCTGAAATTTGTAATCATACTGATTTTGCGTAAGCGCTTTACGCTCCTCCTTCCACTTTAACGTTTGATTTTTATGCTTGAAATATATTCCAATAACACTGACAGCCTTCTAGAACATCATCATTGCTAAAGCTTCAGCAGCAGTTGTTCCTGCCTTTGAGCTTGGACCGCTCTCACTTTTATTTGATCCTCCTTCGTGATTCTACTGCACAAGACAGGCGAATTCACATCATACATCCTTCTATTTTGCTCCAGCCGTTTGATGCTGTGATTGGCATAGCAATACTTGCATCCGTTCCCACATGTATCGTAACTTCCGATATCAACACTTTCCATGCACCCACATTCTCTTCGCTGATTACTGTCTTTCTTTAAACTCATAGAAAAACCCGTAAGTTTTTCAATCAATTTATCATCTATGCACTTACCGTGCTTAATGCCTAAGCCACTTAAATCAAGAGTCTCGGAGCAGGTTTCTAAGGAAAAACCATAGTGATATGAAATATTCTGTAATTCTCTTGCCAGCATTATTTTTTCTTCCTTATCAGGAGCAAAGGCCCCCATTTCATTTAATTGTTTTTTTATCTTCGGATAAAAATCAATAAAACTGAACACACATCGTTTTGTATAATCACTCAGTTCACCGGCGATTTTTTCAAAATATTTTATATGATATTCCATATTGTATTTCCTGCTAAGAAAAATAGGATCATACCGCCATATAACTCTTTCCGGTCCGATTTTCTCGGATAATTTTTTGAAGGTATTGATTATCTCCTTGGACTTAGAAGGCATATTCATTTCTGCATCGATACTATAAGAAGTGAGGGTAAATTGAAAATAAAAGGGATAGTCCTTTAGAGAATCTAGCTTGTCCATTGCAGGGCTGGGGTTCTTCGTCCAAAATACAATACAGTCTATAAGCTCAGGAGATAAATCAATTCGGCTCATCTGGTTAGGATATGCAGGATTTCTCACCAAAACAAACCGCTCTTTTAAGCGGTTTGTAAACCAATCAAAATAAAAGCTTGGAATATCGGTTCTTCTGCTTGCACTGATTATCATCATTCATTACCTGTTTTAATCCTATCCCTAATCCGTGACTATAATTTATAGTGGGGTTTTTCTTCATTAAACCATAAATACCTTA
>DKLE01000250.1:0-974 GCA_002455605.1 Firmicutes bacterium UBA6648 | reverse complement strand
AGCACCGCTCAGCACTATCCATGCAAAAGTAAAGGGAAGACATATCTGACCTAAAAGGTTAAAGGGCAGATCACTGTAATCCCATACATTTAAATCCAGCCATAAATTGATAATGCATCCGCTTATAAATTCTACTGCAGTAATAATTATTCCTCCAATAAGCATCTGCCACCGCATGGGCATATCAAAAGAAAACAATTCATTAATCAATCCCACAAGAACAAAGCAAACACCCCCCACTGCAAACATAGTCATATGCGTATAATGCCTGAACAGCAGTTCCACTAAACAGTACCCTGCTCCACCGGTTACAAATAATATAAACAGCTTTCCAATATTTTTCATTTTTTCACCTTCACCAAAATTCTTATTTTACATATATACTCCCATTGGTATAGGCATATACTTTATTCTGTACACTGAACTGCTGTATAAAATTAAAAGCTTTCTATTTATTAAACATAACATACATGTCCGCTAATAGTAAATCTCTTTCCACTAATTCCGGAAATATCCGATTTATTTTCTGCAAAAACTGATCGCAGGCTTTGAAAGTCTGCTCATCCAATTTCATATATATATCAGAAGCCAGAATAACCGAGACCAGTCCGCAATAATAAAAAGCGGCAAACATACTCTTCTCTTCAATATACCGTTCCTTCAGCGCTCTTTCATAAAAAATAATGGAATTCTTAATTTCCGGTTTTAAGCCGTGATATATCTTATCCATGAATGGAATCTCCCTAAGGAGCTCTTTCATGACTTCCGCCATTTCTCCGGAGTTGTTTTTGTATTTTATATACCAACCCAATAAAACATCTAGGTAAAGCCTTCCGCAGAAAGGAATCCCTTCACTTTTCTTCTCCTTAAAGTTAATCTCAGGAGAGCTGAATTTTCCTGCTGCCTTCCAATCAATCATACGGCTGAATTCTTGATGAATACCTGCAATCTTCGCCGTAGTCAAAAAACGATAA
>DKLE01000167.1 GCA_002455605.1 Firmicutes bacterium UBA6648 | reverse complement strand
CGGACGCCATGGCCATGAGAAGTCTCCTCATGCGAAATATAATGGGAGCAGCTACCTATGCTCACCACGCTTATGAGGCTTTCCGAACATTAAAAGCCACGGGAGAAGGCAAAACCTCATTTACTATTACAGATGAAAACAAGCTCAAGTGGATGTGTGAAAAAGTATCCATTAATGTAAACCAAGATACTAATACACTGGCTGTCCAATTAGCCGAATTTCTAGACAGTGAAATGAAAATTACTCCCGATGAAAAAAGCGTTATGGTCGAAGCTTTCGCTCCTCAAAAAAGAAAACCAATTTGGAAGGATTTGAACATTTATCCGTCAGGAGTTCAGCATGAAGTAGAAAACTCCATTGCCAGCTGCCTCACCAATGTAGACGGTGACTATATTTCCTTAGCAAAAAAAGCACTCCGTCTGGGCCTTTCCACCATCTATACCGCGCAAATCGGTCTAGAAATGGTTCAGGATATACTATTCGGAACACCAATGCCTCATGAGGTTGATGTGGATTTAGGTATTATGGATCCAAACTATGTAAATATAGCATTTAACGGTCATCAGCCTTGGGTGGGAGCCGCAGCGCTTCAAAAGGCTAAAATGCCGGAATATCAGGAACTGGCAAAAAAAGCTGGTGCGAAAGGAATTCATATTGTGGGCTCCATAGAAACCGGTCAGGAAATGCTGCAGCGCTTTGAAGTGGATGATGTCTTTGTAGGACTGATGGGTAACTGGCTATCCATTGAACCTTTCCTTGCTACAGGTACTGTGGATGCTCTTGTTATGGATGAAAACTGTTCTCCTCCGGCAATTGATCAATATGCTGAAAAATACCAGGTGGCACTCATCAGCGTGAGCACCATTATCGGGGTTCCGGGAGCAGCACATAATATGCCTTATTATCCTGCCAAAGTGGATCAAATGGCTGAACAGTGTATCCAAATCGCTATTGAAAACTTCAAAAGAAGACACGGAAAAGTTAAGCCTATGGTGCCTCAATATAAAACAAAAGCTATCGCAGGCTTTTCAACAGAAGCAGTCCTTGGGGCTATCGGCAATAATTTAGACAATCTGGTTGATGTGATTGCAAAGGGACAAATTAAAGGTATTGTAGCATTAGCCAGCTGTTCCACTCTAAGAAACGGCCCACAGGATTGGAATACGGTAGGTATAGCAAAAGAACTCATTAAAGGAGATATTTTGGTTGTAGCGGGAGGCTGCGGAAATCATGCGTTGGAAGTTGCCGGCTTATGTAATTTAGATGCGATTGAACAGGCGGGAGAAGGGTTGCAGTCCGTATGCAAGGCATTAAAAATTCCTCCGGTGCTGAGCTTTGGTACCTGTACGGATACCGGACGAATCTCTATGCTTGTCACCGCACTGGCGGATCACCTGAAGGTAGATATACCAGATCTGCCAATAGCCGTTACTGCACCTGAATGGATGGAGCAAAAAGCTACTATCGACGGCCTGTTTGCAGTAGCCTATGGTGCCTATACTCACCTTTCTCCAACTCCTTTTGTTACCGGAGCTCCTAATCTGGTTAAGCTTGTAACACAAGATGTAGAAGGTTTGACGGGGGGAAAGATTGCTCTAGGCGATGATCCGGCTGAAGCAGCAAAAGATATAAAAGCTCATATTTTGAAGAAAAGAAAAGAAATGGGTTTAAAAGAGTAAATGATTTTAAAGACAGAATCCTGTATATTCAGAATTCTGTCTGCTTACATAGGGGATTATTATAATGATTACTTCCATCCTCCGCTGTGTAAACACGGTATCTGTTCTGTTTACGCTTTACTGCTATGAGACCATTTAATTCCCAATTCCTCAACGTATCCATCGTTACCTGCAGATATTCAGCCGCTTGCTTTCTGGTAAAGGAAACTTCTCCTTTTTCTCAGTCCGTTCTGTCAGACTTCAGTCTTTAGTGCCATTCTCACCAGTTTCAGCTGTTCAAGGTGCAAGTCCGTAAATATTCGGTAGCCGTTAGCCCCTCTTTCTGGTTTTGAAATCAACTGATATTTTTCATAAAGCCTAACTGTATTGGGCTGGACACCGATCAGCTGTGCTGCTTCTGCAATTTTATAGATATCTGACATAGTAATTCTCCCCTCCATTCTCTCATTTTATCATACTTTTAAGTCTGGTGTTATAGTGTGGGGTTTATCCTCTTCCAAATTTTGTTTATCCCTAAAAAATACCTGTCATGCTATACTTTTATCATTGAACAAAAAGGGAGAGAATTTATGAGCAAATATATTATTCCAATAGCAGCACTGGCTTTTTTATTAATCATCGTCACAATCTTTAGCAACCTACTAATGAATTCTACCTTTGCTGCGAGATTCGAGAAGGACCTGCCTGCGTTCTCCTCCAATACGAACACAAAAAAAATTGTTGGTTATTATGCCGCATGGGCAGCTTATTCCGGATATTATCCCGATCAAATAAATGCGGAAAAACTAACCCATATTAACTATGCTTTTGCCAATATCAGTTGGGATCTAAAAATTAAGCTGGGATATCCCGATGTGGATGAAAAAAATATTAAACTTCTAAACTCTTTGAAACAGAAAAACTCCAATTTAAAAACATTAATTTCTGTTGGCGGCTGGGAATGGTCCGGAAAATTTTCCGATGCCTCAGCAACAGATGCAACAAGAACCCTTTTCGCAGAAAGCTGTGTGAATTTTATCACCAAATATGGATTTGACGGGATTGATCTTGACTGGGAATACCCTGTCAGGGGCGGTCTCTCCACGAATTCTAAACGTCCTGAGGATAAGCAAAATTTTACACTTCTTCTCCAAAAAATACGAGAAAAACTAGATACCCAAGAAGCTTTGGATAATAAACAGTACCTTTTGACTATTGCCGGAGGAGCCGGAAGCTCTTATGTAAATAATGTAGAAATAAAAAAGATATCTGCTTATTTAGATTATGTCAATATTATGACTTATGACTTGCATGGAACTTGGGATGCTTATACAGACTTTCATGCTCCGCTCTACAGCAATTCCGATCCTTCTCCCCAATATAAGTCCAGTATTGATTCTTCCATAAATGCATGGCTTAACGCTTCCTTTCCTTCTGATAAACTGATATTGGGAATTCCTTTTTACGGCTATATTTATCAATCGGTAAGCCGTTCCAACTCCGGATTATATCAAACCTATACCAGTGCTAATTCTATAAGCTATCGAGTCATTGCAGGTAAGTACTTGAATAAGCCCGGATGCGTCCGATATTTTCATTCTCAATCATTGGTTCCTTGGATTTATAATGGATCCACCTTTATCAGTTATGAGGATCCACAATCCATTGCCCTGAAAGCAGACTATATTCGGGAAAAAAATCTAGGGGGTGCCATGATTTGGGAATTAAGCCAGGACTCAAATGAGATTCTCCTTAATACACTATATAATAGTATAAAATAAAAAACGAGAGGAGATTTGCCATGGCTCAACGGTCGTCTGCACATAATCACTGGAAGCCTATTATGACTTTAACCGGTCAGGGCCAGATTACGGCTGCCCCTGATCTAGCCGTGATCCGTTTAGGTGTCGAAACAACCGGATATAATTTGGCTCAAATTCAATCGGAAAATGCACAAATCAGTCAAATGGTTATTGAATTAATCCAGGAAGCAGGAAATGCAGAAGTAAGAACAGCAGATTACTCTATTGAAAGAATATCCCAATATGAGAATGGAAACCAAATCGATAAAGGCTATTCCGTCAAACACATTCTGGAAATTACTACAGAGGACATAGAGTCCACAGGAGAAATTATTGATATGGCGGTAAGGATGGGCGCAAATGTTGTTGAATCCATATCCTTTGGGTTATCTGATCCTGAGCTTTTCTATCAGAAAGCTCTTAACCTGGCAGTTGATAATGCAATAGAAAAGTCCCAATCAATCTCAGGAAATTTACGGGTGAGAATCGATCCTATACCAGTACGTATTGTAGAAGCAGGTCATTCCCCTTCTCCCCTCCTTCGCTTTCAGCGAGATGCCGCTGCAACTCCAATCACTCCCGGTGAATTAACAATAGAAGCAGTTGTTACAGCAGATTTTATCTATAGCAGCTAATAAAGATTAAAGAGAACGAAAAGCTTTCGTAGACATCTTTAGTATTATGTCAACGAAAGCTTTATGCTGTTGTTTATTTTGTTATTTTCCTATAAAGAAAGTGCTTCACTTCTTTGAGTCAAATAATGCATACAGCATATCCTTTCCCCTTATATAGGTAAGAGTGCTCAGTGTCCAGTCCGAAGTATAAAGTACGCCATATTCACCCGCAGCGAACTTGACGGCATCATAGGCATAGTTTCCCCGTTCTTCACTTACAGCCTCTTCAACAGAAACCATTTTGCTGAGGAAAGAATTTTTCATGGGCTTATATGAGGTTTTTATTAATTGATTGGCTGAGACTCTGTAAATATACATACTTTGGCTGCTCATCGGATGTAATTGCACAATATCTCCGTCCATACTGACCGACACTTCACAATAATCGTCCCCTTGAGTAGCTCCGCAGCCAATGGCTTGTAAGTCAAGACTGCGAATAATATTGAGCTGTTCTAAATCATATACATATAAGCCAAAATACCCATGAAAAATGACTTTATCCTCAGAGGCATAATCTAAAACAGCCATATCGGCACCAAGGCTTTGCTCCGAAGACCAGTTGGCTGCCATTGGCTCCAGCTTCTCCTTTTGCACAGGATTTAACAGAAGACCCGCACCAATCACAAGAGCTGCCACTAGGGCTATAGCAATCACCCAAAATTCAGGTTTTGTGTAATTTAACACATTTTTTATTCGATGTTTTACATTTCCCTCTCCAAAAGCTAAAGGGTTTCCATTCAGTATGTGCCGATGGGAGGCTAGGGACAGCAATGAATAAGAATAAGCTTTTTTCAGATCTCTTCCTATAATATTTATTACCTTCTCATCACAGGAAAGCTCCATATCCGTACTCATCAGCCAAAATGCAATCCAAACCAAAGGATTAAACCAGTGCACGCTTAAAATAATAAATCCAAAAGATTTTATTGCAGGATCCAACCGCCGAATGTGAATCTGTTCGTGTAAAATAATATAGCTTTTTTCCTCCTCAGTCAGCCCGGCAGGCAGATAAATCTTGGGATTAAGGATCCCAAGAACGAAGGGCGTCTTTAGATTATCTGCCACATAAATGTTGTACTGTATATTTTCGGCACTTTTTAACTGCCTTTTTAAAATCCAAACAGATGCAATACTATAGATTAGCATTACTGCAACACCTAGCAGCCAGAGATAAGCACCTGCTTTGGTATAAAACTGTAATAAATTTAGACCTCCAGACGGAGAAACAACTGCTGTCTCCGTTCCAAAATTATGTACCATATCAAAAGCTCTATAGCTTTGGGGTTCTTGCTGAAATAACAAAGCTTCAGAGCCAGACAGAGCCTTTGCAGGAAAAAGACTGAACATACACTCCAAGGCATATGGGCACATCAGACGGACAGCCGCCACACTCCAAAGGGAATAGGAAATACCCTTGGGTGCTTTTTTTAAGGGAAATCGAATAAAAATAATAAATAAAATCGCATAACTTCCCATTAAACTCATATCTATAACAGATAAAAATAATTGCTCCAAAGCTATTCCTCCTTATGTTGGTCAATAAGGCGTTTCAGCTCATCAGCCTGCTCATCACTCAGCTTTCTGTTTCCAATAAAGGCCGTTAAAAAATGTGGCAGAGAGCCTCCAAAAACGGATTCCACAAATTGCCGGCTTTGCTTTCCATAGAATTCTTTTTTCTTTAATACAGATGTGACAATAGCATTCTGATTTTGAAGGATCCCTTTTTCACATAACTTTTTTAAAACAGTATAGGTCGTGGACTTTTTCCAGCCCAGTTGTTTCTCGCACAGCCTTACCAGTTCTCCTGAGCCCACAGGCTCATTTTCCCAAACCAGCTCAGCAAATTTTTCTTCACTCTGGGCCATTTTATATTCTCTCATCCATATATACTCCTTTCTCAGGTCTATTTCATATAGACCTCTTCCGTAAAGTCTATATACAATAGACCTATTTGTCAAGAAAATAGTATAATTTCAGCTGTCATTTCAATTTTTAATCCATGTCTACATATTCTATAACTTTATCTGTAAAAACAATTCCGTTTAAATGGTCGATTTCATGACAAAGACATTTAGCCAGTTCTCCTTCCGCTCGGATAACTATTTCCTTTCCTTTCTCATCTAAAGCCTGGATAACAACTTGAAGGGGTCTTTCTACCTTCCCCCATACACCCGGAAAACTTAGACAGCCTTCAATAGTAATTTGCTGTCCATGTTTCTCCACAATTTGAGGATTTACTAATTTTAGTAATCCCTGGCCCATGTCAATAACCACTAAACTCCTCAGTATTCCAACCTGACAAGCTGCCAATCCGCCCCCATTGGGTGTACTATACATGGTTTCCGCCATATCATCCAGAATCTGGTGAATACGTTCATCGATTTCCGTAATTGGTTTACATTTTTTCCGAAGTATTTCATCCTCAAACGTTCTAATCTGTCTTAACGCCATTGCTGACACCTCCTCTGCTGGACTCTGCCCGTGACTTTCTTTCACTCTGTTCAAATAGAAATACATTTTCAATGGATTCTCCAAAAATTTTTGAAATATCATATGCCATCCAGATGGAAGGCTCACTCTTTTCCATTTCAATTGCATTTATAGCTTGTCTCGATGTACCAACCATTTGCCCCAGCTGCTCCTGGGTCAAACCCAGTAATTCTCTCAATTCCTTTACTCTGTTTCTCATTCTCACTCTCCAATATGTAATGTTTACCTTACTCGAAGTGTAGCACGATTATAAAGCCGCGTCAACCATTCCTTTTATCAGCTTGTTTTTATATCTTGACGAACCCGTTTCATCGTGATATAATTTCTAAACAATTTAAAATACTCGTGAGGGAGTAGTTTGCGCAGGTTCCTGCGTGTCAAGTCAACATCCTGACTGTAAAAAGTCTGGCTTGTCTTAATGAACGAGACTCATGTATAGCGGATATATTTGCCATACATGGTCTTTTTTGATCTCGTGCATAGCAAATATTGCTGTGCACGAGTTTTTTATTTTGTAAATAATCATTAAAGCATATACATAAGGAGGAAATGGCTATGAAGGAATTTATGGAAACCAAAGAGCGCTTGATGCACCACTTTCACACAAATTCAGCCCATGGACTGAAAACAGAACAGGTAATTCGCAATCAAGCAGAATACGGCAGCAACATACTGACGAAAGAAAAGCCGGAGTCGTTAGTGAAACGAATTGTCACCGTCGCTACAGAACCAATGATTTTAATGCTGATCATGGCGGGAATTATTGCCTTAGCAGTCAACATCATACGTTTCACGTCAGGCGGTGAAACAGACTTTTTAGAATGTGTCGGCATATTTGCCGCAATATCACTTTCCGTAGTGATTACAGTTGTCATGGAAGGCAAAAGTGCCAAAGCTTTTGAAGCATTGTCAAAGATCAGTGAAGACACAATGATTAAGGTACTTCGTGACGGTGATGCCACAATAATAAATCAAAAAGATCTGGTCGTAGGTGATATCGTACTACTTTCCACCGGTGACAAGATCCCTGCCGATGGAAGACTTCTGGAAAGTGTCGGTTTAGCTGCGGACGAATCTGCCCTTACCGGGGAAAGTGTACCTGCCAAAAAAGATGCAGATTGTATCATCACCGATGAAAAAACGGCTCTTGCGGATCGAAGCAACATGCTGTACTCCGGTAACTTCATTACAAGCGGATACGGCAAAATGATAGTAACTGCAGTTGGAGACAGTACAGAATTCGGAAAGATTGCAAGAGAATTAACAAAAGCCGAGAGAGCATCTACCCCCCTTCAGGAAAAGCTGTCAAGGCTTGGTAAAACTATCACTATCTTTGGTATTATAGCCGCAGTAATTGTTTTTATAAGCGAGATAATTTCCTTCGCTTTATCCGGAGGTTTAAATTTTGAAGCAGTTCTGGAGGCCTTTGTTACCAGTATCGTGCTGATTGTAGCTGCAGTTCCTGAGGGACTCCCTACCATCGTAGCGGTATCCCTTTCCATCAACATTATTAAATTATCGCAGCAGAATGCACTGGTAAAAAAAATGATCGCATCGGAAACAGTGGGATGTATCAATGTAATATGCTCCGATAAAACCGGAACGCTGACAGAAAACAAAATGACTGTTTCTGCCTTTTATGATGACAAGTGGCATGATACCCCAACGGAGCTTTCATCCGATTGGCTCGTTCATAACGTCTGTCTCAACACCACTGCCGATATCTCTCAAGATGGAGCCTTCATTGGGAATCCCACAGAATGTGCCATGTTAAATTTCTATGAAAAGTCCAATATACGTCAGCAGAGCGGGAAAACTTATAAGGATGAACGCTCTGAACATGATATACTTTACGCGTTTCCCTTTTCTTCGGATTTAAAGCACATGACTACCATCAGCAAAATGGACAATAAAATTATATCTTATGTAAAGGGCAGTCCTGAATGTGTATTTGCTATGTGTGATATTTCTGATACCAAAAGAAGTGAAATTGAACATTACATAACCAAAGCTCAGAAAAAGGCTATGCGAATCATTGCTTTTGCTCATAAGGAACTTAATGAAATGCAGGATTTCGAGGATGATTTGCACCACACAGCCATGGAATCAGGCATGATTTTTGACGGTTTTGTGGCAATTTCTGATCCCCTTCGTTCCGACGTTTATACCGCTGTTAAAAACTGTCGTCTTGCAGGCATTGATTTGAAAATCCTGACAGGAGACAATATCACTACCGCTACTGCTATTGCTGATGAACTTCACATCTTAGATGAAAATCATATCGCTGTTGAAACAAAAGATATTATTGATTTAAGTGATGAAGAATTATCTGCCCTTCTTCCTAAAATCAGTGTTATTGCACGAAGTACACCGACTATAAAGATGAGAGTGGTTAAATTGCTGAAGGAGCAAGGAAACGTAGTGGCCGTTACCGGTGATGGTATCAATGATGCCCCTGCCTTAAAAAATGCTGACGTAGGAATTGCTATGGGTATATCCGGAACAGAAGTATCCAAAGAAGCCAGTGATATTGTTCTCCTTGATGATTCTTTTTCTACCATTGTCAAAGCAATTATCTGGGGACGGGGAATTTATGAAAACTTTAAACGGTTTATTCAATTCCAGCTGACCGTTAATGTTTCTTCTGTTATTGTTGTCCTCACATCGGTTCTTTTGGGACTGAAAGCACCTTTTACGGCTTTACAGCTCCTATGGATTAATATAATCATGGACGGACCTCCTGCATTGACTTTAGGTTTAGAGCCTATAAGCGACGACTTGATGAGCCGCCGGCCCACAAAGCGAAGTGACAATATAATCTCCAAGACCATGATGATTAAAATAGGCTTGACAGGAATATACATTTCAATCGTTTTTCTGTGTCAATACCTGTTTAACTTTTTAAATGCCGCTCCGGAGCAAATGTCTACGGTACTATTTACTATGTTCGCTTTATTTCAGCTGTTCAACGCCTTTAACTGCCGGGAGCTTCATTCTGTCAGCATTTTTAAGCACTTATTGGAAAACCGGATCATGCTTCTTGTTATCTCAATTACCTTCATACTGCAAATACTGATTATTCAATTTGCAGGGGCATTTTTTGGAACAGTTCCTCTTGATTTATTGATGTGGGTAAAGATATTTGCCGTTTCATTCAGTGTTGTCCTTATATCTGAGCTTGCAAAACTTATCTGCAGATGATATATTTAATTCATACCCATACGGGTATCTAGGGAGGTGCATCATGAAGCAATGCATGGATTCTGACAATTTACACAAACGTCTGAATAGAGTTATGGGACAGATCAGAGCAATCGACAAAATGATTGACGAAGATGTACCCTGTGAAGATATTTTAATACAGATTAATGCCGCTAAAAGTGCTCTGCAAAAGGTAGGCCAGGTTATTTTAGAGGGTCATCTTCACCACTGTGTTCGAGAAGGTATCGAGCACGGTGATGCAGATAGAACTATTGCAGATTTTGCAAAAGCTATCGAGCATTTTTCAAGAATTGTATAATTTATCTAACAAAAGGCAGTTGTTTTATTATAAACAGCTGTCTTTTTTATTGACACCATATACCCCTATGGGTATAATGTCTATATACCCATAGGGGTATATGTATGGAAGGAGTTGATGCAATGATATCTTTTTTAAAAGATGAAGAAAAAAGAAAAGTTCTATTTCTTATGATATCTCTGCCTGCGTTGATTGTCAGTTTTTTCGATATGGGAGGACTTCCTGTAAATCTTGCCTGGATTGCCATTCTCCTTTGCGGGGTTCCCATTATCAAGGAGGCTGTCATGGGATTACTGACAGAGTTCGATATTAAGGCCGATGTTCTTGTCTCCATCGCCCTGGTAGCATCTATCATTATCGGAGAGATTTTTGCTGCCGGTGAAGTTGCTTTTATTATGACCATTGGTGCTTATTTGGAAGAGCGAACGGTGAACAAGGCCCGTGCAGGAATTGAAAAGCTGGTACACCTTACTCCAACTACCGCCAGAGTTTTGCAGGAGAAGGAAGAAGCCATCATCCCTGCCAACCAGGTAAAACAAGGGGATCTCCTTCGAGTACTGGCCGGTGAGACTATTGCCGTGGACGGAATGATTATCAAGGGACAGACCTCTATTGACCAATCGGTTATGACTGGTGAATCGCTTCCCATAGACAAAGGGGCAGGCGATGAAGTATACAGCGGAACAGTTAATCAATTCGGCACCTTTGATATGATTGCACAAAAAGTCGGTGAAGACAGTTCCTTGCAGCGGATGATCCGTTTGGTGGAATCTGCAGATGCCGGCAAAGCAAAAATTGTAGGAATTGCTGATCGATGGGCTACTTGGATTGTTGTTATTGCGCTAATTGCTGCTGCTGCCACATGGTTTGCAACCGATGAAATCATCCGTTCGGTCACCATTCTGGTGGTATTTTGCCCTTGCGCTCTCGTGCTTGCCACACCCACTGCCATTATGGCAGGAATCGGCAATGCCGCTAAATACGGCATTCTTGTACGAGAAGGAGATGCACTGGAAAGACTGTCCAAGGTTAAGAAAATGGCATTTGATAAGACAGGTACACTGACCTTCGGCAAACCCACGGTAGTAAAAATACAGAGCTATGATCCCCAATTAGAAGAAGCTGACTTGCTGGAATTGGCAGCCATATCAGAGCTTCGTTCGGAGCACCCTTTAGGTAAAGCTATCGTCTCTTATTATAAACAACAAAAGGGAGGATTACCTCAGCAGCCGTCTGCTTTCAGGTTAATTGCCGGACGCGGGGTGAGTGCTTTCTATAATAGTCAAGAAATTGTTGCAGGTAATGAAGCTCTTTTGAAAGAACAAAACATTATCCTTCCTCCGGAGCTTATTCAGTCTGCTGAAGCTTCTAAGACAGATGGCAGTACTCTTATTTATCTCGCTTTGAACAGGAAGCCCCTGGGCTTCATCGCGCTCTCCGATACGCTGCGCCCTGATACAGCAGAAACGGTTGATACAATCCATCAAACTGGAATTAATACGCTTTTGCTCACAGGAGATGCAGCTCAGGCGGCATCCCATATTGCCCAAATTGCAGGTATTCAAGATATTTATGCGGATTGTCTGCCGGAAAACAAGCTGCAGGCAATAGAAAAATATCAACAAAACGGAGAACTCATCTGCATGGTGGGCGATGGTATTAATGATGCTCCTGCTCTCAAAACGGCTCATGTAGGTATTGCCATGGGGGGAATCGGAAGTGATATTGCCATTGACGCAGCTGATATTGTGCTGGTGGGTGATGATATCAAGGAAATTCCTCATCTTCTTCAGCTTGCACAAAAAACCATGAAAACCATTAATATCAATCTGACAGCTTCCATGATACTTAATTTTGCAGCTATTGCTCTTGCTATCTCCGGCATATTAAATCCCGTTTTGGGAGCACTGGTACATAACGTCGGCTCTGTAGCTGTTATCATCAACTCATCACTATTATTAAAATGGAGGAACGTAAAATGAAAGAATGGATTTTATTCGCACTTTTTATGATTGTTGGTCTGGGAATGCTGATTTCCGGAATTATATACATGCAGAAAGAAAAAGATGATATGGAATCGGTAAAAATATATCGAACAGTATCGGCTATAGGCTCTATAATGGTAGTTGTGACTACTGTATTAAAATTTGCATTCTAATGTGTTGTATTCAATGGTACTCTTCTATGTAGAGTACCATTTTTATTTATTATAGAATCAATATAGCATAAAATAAATGCCTTGACATGAAAAATAATTTTAACTATAATGACCATGTGACGGAGGGTATGCTTGCCGTATGCTGGATAAGTTATCAACAATTGTTGTTGATTGCTTATCTTTTTTTTTAGTTTTTATCGTCATATAGCACCGCACCGGTCAAAAATAATAAAACGATTAGATTAGGAGTCTATTGCAATGAAGAAATTTAAATTAACAACAAACAAACAGAGCATTTTATTAAAACCTCAACCTTATCTCGGGGTAAAAGGCCTGATATTTTTCATTTCCTTAATGGGTATGTTTATACCCTTATCCATTGATTTATACTTACCTGCTATGCCTTCCATGATTGACTATTTTCATACAACCGCAACACTAATTAATTTAACACTAATTGCTTTCTATATTTTTTTTGCAATTGGCATCATTATATTTGGACCTTTAAGTGACAAATATGGCCGTAAACCCATCCTGATTTTCGGACTAGTCTTATACATCATTGGCAGTATAGCATGCGCCCTCTCTGCAACGGTTTATCAGCTTATTTTATTTCGAGTTATGCAAGCTCTTGGTGCAGGAGATGTTATGGCTATTTCCACCGCTTTAGTGAAAGATTGCTTTTCAGGAAAATTGAAAAGCAAAGTACTGGCCGTAGTTCAGGCAATGGGAGTTATTGCTCCAATGCTGGCGCCTATTGTGGGGGCAGCCATTTTGCAGGTGGCTGAATGGCGGGAAACTTTTTGGGTATTGGCTGTAATCGGTGTATTTACATTGATATCCGGTCTTCTTTTTCAAGAAACTTTATCAACCGAAGAATGTTATAACGGAACATTGCGAGGTTCACTCATTCGTTTACTAGTGGTGGGGAAAAATGCCGGATTCAGCCTTTTCCTTTTTATTGCTGCCGTCTTAGCTGCCCCTTATATGACGTACATCGCCATGTCCTCGTATATTTATGAAAACTATTTTGCTTTGAATGCCCAGACATACAGTTACTTTTTCGCTGTAAATTCTGCTTTTGCTATACTTGGCCCCATTCTCTATATACGATCTATTGGTCGTTTGACACCCCGGCATTTTACTTGGTGGTGTTTTATTGTAGCTATTTTCAGTGGAATAGGTGTACTCTTATTGGGAAAATATTCCCCATGGATTTTTCTCCTATCCTATCTTCCATTTACATTGGTGGAAGGTGCCATCCGTCCCTTCAGTACCAACATTCTTTTGGATCAGCAAAATGGAGATGTTGGCTCTGCTTCTTCCCTAATCAATGCAGTTCACACCATACTGGGAAGCATCGGCATGGGATTGGGCTCTCTGGACTGGATCAATCTGATACACGGCTTGGGGATTATCATCATCACATCAGTTATTATCGCTGTACTATTTTTCATCATTCTTTTACATAGTAAAATAGAAATTAAAGGTCTGGAATAAAAAGCCCAGAAATCTAATTCTAAAAAAGGGCTTGAAGTATAAAAATACATTGGTATACTGAAAATAACGGCGCCGTAAATAACCAAAAAGGAGATTTATTTATGGAACAATTTACAGTGAAATCAATTGGAAGAGTTTGTTCAGACGACAGAGGTATGCGTCTGGAGCTGGAAAACGAATTTATCCCTGCTCTCAGAAATATGGAAGGTTTTGGATACATTAATGTACTCTGGTGGTTTAATCAGAGTGATAATTCAGATTCCCGTTCAAAACTAATAGAAAAGAGTCCTTATAAAGGTTCCCCCAATACCTTGGGGACATTTGCAACACGTTCTCCTGAAAGGCCAAATCCTATCGCACTTACATGTGTCTATGTGACTCATATCAATTACGAAAACGGAATTATAGGGATAGCTTTCATCGATGCAGAGGACGGAACACCGATTTTAGATATTAAGCCATATACGCCAAGTTTTGACCGGGTAGAGCAGCCCATTGTTCCTCCGTGGTGCACCAATTGGCCTAACAATGTAGAAACCTCTGGAGATTTTGATTGGAGTACAGTCTTTAAATTCTAGGATACTGTCTTTCATCATTAATTCAATTTTAAAAGCTGGTTTTTCAAGAATGAAAAACCAGCCATCTTTTTAGCTCATTTAACTGCTGCATCATAATCCAATACAGCCACGATCCTGCCTTCGAAGCATACCGTACTTGTTTTCAGGTAAATATTCAAATTTATACTTGCTGTATAAATTATCAGCAGGATGATTGGCAATCAGGCAAATGTGGCTATCATCAAAAGTGTTCTCTTCCAAATAATGATCGATAGCTTTCATGATTTGATCCGCTAATCCTCTTCTCCTGTAGGCCTCATCGACCATGACATCACTTACAACATAGGTGATTCCCTCATCCCCTACGATCCTCCCAAATCCGATCAGCTTCTCTCCATCGTAAATGGAAACTGCGAACAATGAATTTTCCAATGCTCTTTTGCTTCTTGTCAAATCTTTGTTTCCCATTCCGGAACGAAGCCTCAGACTGACATAGTCCTCTGGTGATGGCTTATCATAAATTATTTCCATTTGTTTATGCCTTCCTTCTTTATCTGTATCTGTAAATACATTATTATTCTCTTTAGCCTACAGAATTAAATCTGCCTTAATCATTATATCCTTATGAAATTTTATTAATAATACTATTTAATTTGTTGTTTAATAAAAAAGCAAAAGCTGCGGTCGATATAACGCTCTGCTTTTGCTCATCTATTTTATTTTTCTATCTCATAAACCGATACAATCACTTCTCCCTGTTTATCTCTGTAATAAAGAACCGCACTCTTCCAGTTATCGCTTTCTGAGATTTCAAAAGACTGGGAATATCCCGTTTGGCCTTTATCAAACAAGACCTGTTCTAAAACAAAGCCTTCTCCTGAGCCAGATTTCCCTTCATAAGAATAATAAATTCTCCCTTCTTTATCCGGGATTACTTTTTTCTCTGAAATTAAGGTCCACTTTTCTCTGATTTCGTTTATATCCACTTCCATTACTCTATTATCACCTTTATTTTCTTTCATCTCCCGCTCTGCTGACAATGACAAATTTTTCAAATATTGTTCTGCAGCTTTTTTATCTGCTTTATTGGTTTT
>DKLE01000194.1:16821-17722 GCA_002455605.1 Firmicutes bacterium UBA6648 | reverse complement strand
AACCTTATGTGGACATTATAAATAATGTGCAGACTTAAATTTTCTAAGGGTGGTGATTGGGCATATAGCACTAGTGGACATTACATGAATGCCAATGGATATAAAGATTATGGTGAATACATTTATGTTACTGATCCAAATATAAAAAGGGTCGATCCCTCTTCAAATGGGAGCTATTACGTACATGTAAATAGTTTATATTATGCTACACATAATCATTTTGCACAGGAAATGGCAGTATAATAACTAATAAAAATATTACTAATAGCTGATTTTAATCAGCTATTAGTAATATTGTCTTAGATTTCATATAAATCAATACAAAAAAGAAAAAAGAGTTTTCTATCTAAGCTTTTTAGAGAAACCTAAAAAGACATTAATGGGTTTGGGTGATTCATCTGTGATTATAGGAGTTAAGAATTCTTAGTTACAGACTCAAAGTTCCACTTATTTATTAAAGATTCAGCTTATTCAAATAAAACAATTAAAAAGTGGGGAGACGCATACCATTTTCATTACTATTTGAGCCGCCAGCGTCAGCGGTGGAATGGAGATTAGTATGAAGATTAAAAAGATACTACTAGTACTAATTTTAGTATTATTAATACTTAGTTTTTGTGCTTGCTTAAAAAATAAAGAGCAAAGTACAGCTTCTAATTTTTCAGTGGCACAAAATAATTTTGAGGTACTTAATATACCTTTAAATGCTGAAATAATATTTTTTGATAATAGTAACATTTTATACTTACTACCTGATCAAGAGATAAATAATGAACAACAAACCGAAAAAACTTTATTTAAATATAACTTTAAAGAACACAAAAAATATGAATTAACTAAATTTAACAATGCTATTACAGCAACTGAATCAATTGCGTGTCATGGTAAAAATATATACTTA
>DKLE01000194.1:12271-16661 GCA_002455605.1 Firmicutes bacterium UBA6648 | reverse complement strand
ATGGTAAAAATATATACTTACCTTATAAGACAAGCAGTAATAGGAATGTTCTATTAGAAATCAATATGGAAAGTAATTCTTTTAAGACTATTAAGCAGTGGGATGCAGCTACTGTTTTTTCATACATATATTCCATAGATAATGTATTGATTCTTTTTTCCATTGATGCAATTGATTCAGAAGTAACAGAATATAACATAGATCAAATTAATTTATCAGATTATAACAAAAAAAATATAGTTAGTAAGAGATTTTCTAATAAAGAGGGAGAATTTATACCAGCAATAGATGTAGATGATAAATATATTTATGCACTTTTAGTAAAACAAGTAAATGAAAAACAAAATTATCATATTATAAAATATGATTTAGAAGGGAATGCCTTAAGATCTCATAAGCTAGATTTAAAAAAATTTATAGAACAAGTTAATCCGTCAAATAAGAATGATGTTGAAAAAGATATAATTTTTAATATATACAAAGAAAATAACTATTTTATTCTTACTACTTTAAATGGCCGAATTAGTATTTTTCAACAAAATAAAGATGGGATAGATTCTATTGAAGTTCCTAAAGAATTATATGAGAATTTTCCAAGTGGTTATAATTTCTTAAACCACTTAGGTAAAGATAATCAATTTGCATATTTTGTTAATCCTAATAAATCTAAAAATACAATGTATGTGTTTGACTATACTACGGGTGAGTTTACATCTATAAATTTCTCAAAGGATAAGAATAATATAAATGTCTATTATAGAAATGAGACTGGTGATATCCTTTTAAAGAAAATGAACTTGTATTCTATAAACAAGCAACAGTATTTTTATTTAAAGGAGGATGAGTTTAGAGACTTAATTGTAAAATGAAAATCCATAGGAATAAAATCATTTTTATTAAAATTAAAAAATACCTATCATCAAAGAAAATCTGAGAATTTTCTTTACAAAGTAATTAATGAGAAGACCGATTACGTTCTGGTCTTCTTTTGTTTAACGAAGATCCCGTTTGATTGCTATGCTAAAATTGCTGGTGGCAGATACGGAGAAAGAATATAGTGTCCGCAGAAGGTTGGACACAAAATATTGGAAATAGGTTATGCTATCGAATACCAATGCTAAAAGAGAGAATCATATAATCTGCAATGAAAATCGTCATAGAACCAATTTTTGAAGAGGATTCTAAAGAATGGTTCTATGGATTTAGACTGAAAGAAATCAGTACCCAAGTGTTAGAAACAATCAATTATGTGTGGCGAAGCCACATTTTTTATTGATTAAATGAATAGATAGATAAAAAACAATAAACAATAGTAAAATAATAGTGCAAAAAAAGAGGGGTATGATATAATTCAGTTATAAAAGAGAGCCCG
Source organism: Firmicutes bacterium UBA6648 (assembly GCA_002455605.1). Lineage (GTDB taxonomy): Bacteria > Bacillota > Clostridia > Peptostreptococcales > Anaerovoracaceae > Aminipila. Next base: position 15,289 of record DKLE01000194.1, on the reverse strand, counting down.
ACACTATCAATTACCCGGATTAACAGGGAAATAAAATAGAAAGGAACAGGGATGCAGTTTTGCATCCGCTGAAGGTAGAGATATGATCTTTAAGCATGAAAGAAATAGGATTTATTATGCGGATGAAAGCGGTAAGGTACTGGCTGAAATACTATTTCCTACAGAGGAGGATGGGAAGGCCAATATTACCCATACGTTTGTGGATGATTCCTTGCGAGGACAGGGTATAGCTGCAAAATTGATGGAAATGGCTGTTGAGCAGATTAAAAGTGAAGGAAAGGTTCCGCAATTTACATGCTCCTATGCGGCTAAATGGGCAGAAAAAAATTATTCTGCTCCAAAAACTATATAAAGAACAGGCATGGGAGAATCGCCTCTGGGGCATATTGGAGGAAATAGGGGAAATAAATGAAAAGCAGAAAGCAACGTATCATATTGGTAGGAAAATCTCAAGCAGGAAAAACCACTTTGACCCAGTATATGACCAATCAGCAGTTGAGCTATCATAAAACTCAAACGGTGGAGGTGGTAAATGGACAGTTTATTGACACACCGGGAGAATATCTGGAACAAAGAGGCTTTTACGGAGCGTTATCGGTCACCGCAGCGGATGTGGATGCCATCGCATTGGTTCAGTCGGCAGCTGAAGAAAGTACCATGTTTGCACCGGGTTTTGGTTCCATGTTTTGCGGAAAGCCTGTTGTCGGAATTGTGACAAAAATAGATTCTGCCGGCGAAGAGCAGATTAAAAGAGCAGACAACTATCTAAAAGAGGCAGGGGCCGAAATTCGTTTTTGGGTGAGCAGCGTAACAGGAGAAGGCATGACAGAATTAGACAAATGGCTTAATTCTTTATAAACCAAGAGTTTTCAATGAATTTTCCAGATTTAAGAAAAAATAAATTGAAAGAAAAATCTAATAATTATATTGACAAATCAACTAGTTTTAGTTACTATATGAATATAATTTAAAGGAGCACTGTACGGCGTAGTGTAGGGCTCGGACACGAAAGGATTGCGAAGTAGCGCCTAGACATATTTTGTTTGGGCGCTTTTTTTGTCGAATCATGCAATCATGTATGTAAGATAGCATTTGAAGGAATCAATGCTGAAAGGAAGTGAGGCATTGGAAGAAAACAAACAACGCATTATACAAGAATTTGTTCCGGGTAAACAGGTCACTCTGGCACATGTCATCGCGAACCCCATCAAGGATTTGTATCCTAAATTGGGAATGCTCCAAGACGAAGGTGCCATTGGCATATTAACTATTACTCCAAGTGAGGGCGCTATGATTGCGGCAGATGTTGCATCAAAAGCCGCCAATATTTCAATTGGTTTTGTGGATCGTTTCAACGGATCACTGGTCATATTAGGCGACGTTTCTGCGGTTGAAGCAGGGATACACGACGTAATGGGCATGCTTTGTGATAAAATGGGATTTGCAAGGACCGAGATCAGTAGATCGTAGATTGAAACAGGCAAGGAGCCGTTGAATGTACAACGGTAAAAATGCTAGGAGTTAAGCATGAAGGAAAAGGAAAAGGAAAGAAAAGAAATCCGGGTTGTCATCGCTGAAGATGAACCCATTACCAGAATGGATTTAAAAGAGATGCTGGTAACTGCCGGATACAGTGTTGTTGGAGAGGCGTCAGAAGGATTTGATGCAATTGAGATTTGTAAAAAAGTAAATCCTGATGTGGTTATTTTGGATATTAAGATGCCTTTACTGGACGGACTGTCTGCGGCCAAAGTTATAACCGAGGAAAAAACTGTAGGCACAGTAATTCTATTGACCGCTTACAGCGATGAAGAATTTATTAATCGTGCCGCAAAAATAGGAGTTTCAGGGTATATTGTAAAACCTATTGATGAAAAGGCTCTGGTACCGAACATCGAAATTGCATTAGCCAGAAGCAGAGAAATACAACAGATTAAGCGGCAATGTGAAATCATTGCTGAACGTCTGGAAAATCGTACAATAATTGAAAAGGCGAAGGGACAATTGATGGTATCTATGAGACTTTCTGAGAACGAAGCCTATGAATACATAAAAACTTTAAGTAAAGAAAAGAAGGTTTCTATGAAACGTATAGCGGAGATTATATTGGCTTAGAGGGATTGAGGGTAAAATGCCGGATACTATAGAAATTTTATGCAAAAATTATACAAATTTGACGGATGAAGAAATTGAGACTATTAAAAAAATAGGAGTGGGACTTCAAACAATGGCCAACCTGGAGGATGCAGACTTTTTTATAGACTGCCTTACTACCGACGAGACAACGGCCATTGTAGTTGCTGAGGCAAAGCCTCAAAATGTACCGTCATCTTACAAAAAGACAGTGGTGGGGCTTTTGGCAGAACCGCAAAATGAGCCGGCTGTTGCCAGGACTTTTAAATTGGGGCTGCCTACTAAGCAGATGAAAGCAGTGACACAGGAATATGCCAATGTCATACAGTCTGTGGAGCCCATATGGCATGGGGAACGGGTGATCGGAGTGCTGATCGAAGAAAAGAATGCGGAGGAAAACAGTGAAATGCGCGATCGTATTCGATTTACCGATCAGAGCTATGCAAAGCTTGCCAATGTGTTGACCCGATTGGATGAGGAAAGCTCATGGCTGGCGGATTGCATTGATGAAGCCGTTATCCTGGTGGATATGGAAGGATATGTGAGCTATAGAAACAAGATAGCACGCAATTTGTATCAGAAGCTTGGTTACACGGTAGATATTTTAGGACAGCCTTACTGCTGTATCGCTTTGCATGGCTCCAATTTGGAGTGGTTTGATCAAGATGCAAATTACTCCGGAATCGAGGTAAATACAGCAGATTTGACCTTAACAGTAAAGCAGATTTCTTTGAAAAATAATAACATCGATTTTGCGGTCATGATACAGGATATTACTCATATCAGGGAAAAGGAAAAAGAACTGATACTGAAGTCTGTAGCGGTAAAGGAAATGCATCATCGGGTAAAAAACAGTCTGCAAACCATCGCCAGTTTGCTTCGCCT
>DKLE01000194.1:0-12189 GCA_002455605.1 Firmicutes bacterium UBA6648 | reverse complement strand
TTGCTTCGCCTGCAAGGAAGAAGGACCAAGAGTCTGGAGGCAAAAAAAGTTTTGGATGAAAGCATGAACCGCATATTGGCTATTGCAAGTACCCATGACTTGCTGGCTAAGGTAGGAGTGGATCAGGTGAATATCCGAGATGTATTAGAAAATATTAAAGATAATACTCTTCGCTATTTTTTAAAGCCGGCTATGGATGTTACCGTTGACGTAGAAGGAGATGGTTTTCAAGTGGACTCTGAAATATCTACTTCAGTAGCTCTGGTGGTAAGCGAATTATTACATAATTCTTTGCAGTATGCTTTCGACGACGGTAGAGAAAACGGGAAGATAGATATTAAAATTGAACACAATGGAAGACAGTCACGCATTTCAGTAACGGATAACGGCAAAGGTTTTGATATCAATAGTATAAAAGAGGATAGTTTGGGGCTGAGTATTGTTTTCTCAATTGTGAGGGACAAGCTAAAAGGAACAATCAATGTGAGTTCCAGTGACTCAGGAACCAGCATTGCCTTTGATTTTAAAAATAAAATAACTACAATAGATAATGTGACGTAACATTATCCTTATGCTAAGCGATGCAGCTTAGGTGCAGATATTTCTATCTGCGTCTAAGCTGCTTTTTTTGTAAGCAGGAGGGGGGAAGCAAAGTGAAAGAATCAGTAACCAGTGTTGGCATAGATATAGGAACTTCCACAACACAGCTGATTTTCAGTAAACTGACCATTGAGAACCGGGCAGCGGGCTATATGGTACCGAAAGTTGAGATTGTAGATAAAGAGGTTGTTTATTGCAGCGATATTTATTTTACGCCTTTGATTTCTAATACAGAAATTGATGGAGAAAAGGTTAGTGCCATTATAAGAGCTGAGTACGAAAAAGCAAAAATAAAGCCTGAAGAGGTCAGTACAGGTGCGGTTATTATAACCGGTGAAACAGCAAGGAAACAGAATGCCAATACGGTGCTAAACAGTCTGAGCGATTTAGCGGGTGATTTTGTAGTGGCCACGGCAGGCCCTGATCTGGAATCTGTTTTGTCGGGAAGAGGAGCAGGGGCTGATGTATTCAGTGAAGAACATCGAAATGTAGTGGCAAATCTGGATATCGGAGGAGGAACCACTAATATAGCAGTGTTCCGCAAAGGCAGTTTGCAGGGAGTTACTTGCCTGGATATCGGGGGACGTTTAATTAAAATTGAAAACGGAAGAATCAGCTACATTTACAGCAAAATCCAAGAATTGGCCAGAGAAAACGGAATAGAAATTCGCGTGGGGGATGAAGCAAAGGTGCAGGTGTTGGAAGAGGTCTGCCGCTTGATGGCATATGAGCTGAAAACATCTTTACATCTAGCTTCGGAATCCAGTTATCATAAAAAAATATATACAAATCAAGGGAAAGGACTGGCTGAAGATATTCGAGTGGATGCCCTGACTTTTTCCGGCGGGGTTGCTAATTATGTATATGAGCCGGCAGAAACAGACCTTTTCAGATATGGCGACATAGGGATTCTCTTAGGTTCAGCCATTGCGAAGAGCGGGATTTTAGATTCGGTGGAATGCTACCGCTCAGAAGAAACTATTCGTGCAACTGTTGTAGGAGCCGGAACGCATACTACGGAAATCAGCGGAAGCACCATTTTTTATCAAAAGGATCAGCTGCCTATTAAGAACATTCCGGTGCTGAAATTATCAAAAATCGATGAAGAGACACCACAATCTGTCAGTGAAGCCATAAAAGCGCAGCTGCCTATCTACCAGAATGAGGGGAAGAAACAACTGGTAGCTATTGCTCTTTCAGGGAAGCCTTATGACGGCTTTGAAAAAATACAACAACTCGCCGCTGCCATTATAGAGGGGGCAGATACATTAATAAAAGAGAAATTCCCGCTCATCGTCGTACTGGAAGCAGATATAGGGAAAGCTCTGGGCAATGCGCTCAATGTAAAATTGGACAAGAAAAAAGATGTTATTTGCATTGACGGTGTTCGGAGCAAAAGCGGCGATTATATCGATATAGGAGAACCGGTAGGAGGAGGATATGTACTCCCGGTAGTAGTTAAAACACTGATTTTTAATTCGTAGATTACTCCATTTGGGAGTTATCAATAAAAAGGAAAGGAAAGAAAAGAGAAGGTGAAAAAGCATGATACTAAGAACAAAGCTATTTGGACACAACTATGAGTTTAAATCACTCAGAGAAGTGATGGCCAAGGCAAACGAAGAAAAATCCGGCGACAGACTTGCCGGAATTGCAGCTGAATCTGCGGAAGAAAGAGTTGCTGCAAAAGTAGTATTATCACACATAACATTGGCAGAAATAAGAAATACGCCGGCAGTTCCATATGAGGAGGATGAGGTAACACGAATTATTCAGGATGCAGTGAATGAATCCATCTATAATGATTTTAAAAATATGACTGTTGCTGAATTTCGTGAATGGCTGCTGGATGAAAAAACCACTTCGTCAATGATACGCCGGGCTTCCAGGGGAATTACCAGTGAAATTGTTGCCGCTGTGTGTAAATTGATGAGTAACTTGGATTTGATTTACTGCGCAAAGAAAATGCGTGTATCTGCACATTGCAATACCACAATTGGACTTCCGGGAACCTTTTCATCCCGTTTGCAGCCAAATCATACGACGGATGATCCAAAAGGTATCATGGCTTCCGTTATGGAAGGCTTAAGCTTGGGCTGCGGAGATGCAGTAATCGGATTGAACCCGGTTGACGATTCTGTAGAAAGTGTTGCAAGAGTACTAAAGAGCTTTGATGAATTCAAGAATAAATGGGAAGTACCTACACAGATTTGTGTTTTGGCTCACGTTACCACACAGACAGAGGCTGCAGATAAGTTTAATGCACCAATCGATTTAATGTTCCAGTCCATAGCAGGTTCTCAGAAAGGGAATGAGGCGTTCGGCCTTACGGCAGCTATGCTGGATGAGGGACATGACATGATGTTGAAAAAGGGAACTTGTACAGGACCTAACGTTATGTACTTTGAAACCGGACAGGGCTCTGAATTATCTTCAGAAGCACATCATGGCTGGGATCAGGTAACTATGGAGGCACGCTGCTATGGATTTGCAAAGAAATATAATCCTTTCTTAGTTAATACAGTGGTAGGGTTTATCGGACCGGAATACTTATATGATTCCAAACAGGTAATCCGAGCAGGTCTGGAAGACCACTTTATGGGTAAGCTAACCGGAATTCCTATGGGATGTGATGCTTGCTATACAAATCATATGAAGGCCGATCAGAATGATATCGAAAACCTGGCGACTCTGTTAGTTGCAGCCGGTTGTAACTATATCATGGGGGTTCCTCAGGGAGATGACTGTATGCTGATGTATCAGTGCACAGGGTATCACGAAGCAGCTGCATTACGAGAAGTCTTTGGACTGCGTCCGATTAAGGAATTTGATATGTGGCTTGAAAAAATGGGCTTTTCTGAAAATGGAAAATTAACTCCGCTTGCAGGGGATGCTTCAGTATTTATGAGGAAATAGAAAGGAGGTCTCAAAATGGAACAGGTAGATTTAAAACAGCTTATAGAGCAGGTAATTAAAGATATGAAGTTAACAAATTCACAGCCGGGAGAGTCTGAGGTACACTCTTCTCAGGAACACATTGCATTGGAGGATGGATTTATTCCGGATGTGACACAGGTAGATATCAGGACACAGTACCTGGTAAAGAATCCTGAACATGGTGAAGAGTATCTGGAATTAAAGCAATTTGCTCCGTGCAGATTAGGGATAGGAAAAGCAGGTGCCAGATATAAGACGGATCCACTGCTTCAATTCAGAGCAGCTCATTCTGCAGCACAGGATGCAGTATTCAACGATGTAGATGAAGAATTTGTAGAAAATATGAACTTATTTACTGTAGCTACTCAGTGTGACAGTAAAGATACTTATTTAACCAGACCGGATTTAGGCAGAAAGTTGACACCGGAATCGGCACAAATTATAAAAGAAAAGTGCAAGAAAAATCCAACGGTGCAAATTTATGTTGCGGATGGATTATCTTCCGCATCGGTAGCTGCCAATATTAAGGATTTGCTTCCTGCAATTGTTCAGGGCCTTCAGAGCTCCGGAATTGATACGGGCACACCGTTCTTTGTAAAGTATGGACGAGTTGCTGTAATGGATGAAATTTCTGAACTGACAGGAGCAGAGGTTACATGCACTTTAATTGGTGAGAGACCGGGACTGATTACGGCAGAATCTATGAGTGCATACATTGCATATAAGGCCACAGTAGGTATGCCGGAAGCAAGAAGAACTGTTGTATCAAACATTCATAGAGCAGGGACTATGCCGGTTGAAGCAGGGGCTCATATTGCAGATATTATAAAACTTATGCTTGAGAAAAAAGCAAGCGGTACAAATTTAAAATTGTAATAAGGGAGGATATGAAAGATGAAAAGAGATCCCGTTAAAGCCACGGTATTAGCTACAAAGGTTATTCCAAATGTAAATGCTGAGTTAGCAGCTCAATTGAATTTAACACCGGATCAGAGATCCTTGGGACTAATCACTGTAGATTGTGATGATGTTACTTATACCGCGTTAGACGAAGCCACAAAGGCAGCAGATGTAAAAGTAGTGTATGCAAAAAGCTTCTATGGAGGTGCTGCAAATGCTAATACAAAACTGGCCGGAGAAATTATCGGTATTTTGGCAGGGCCGAATCCTGCAGAAATTAAGAGCGGATTAAAGGCTTGTGTAGAGTTTATTGAAAACTCCGCATACTTTATATCAGCTAACGAAGATGACAGCATTGTATATTATTCACATTGCATTTCCAGAACCGGCTCCTATTTATCTGAGGGTGCAGGAATCCGGGAGGGAGAAGCTATAGCTTATTTAATTGCTCCTCCTCTTGAAGCAATGTATGGGATTGATGCGGCAATGAAGGCTGCGGATGTCACTATGTGTGTACTTTATGCTCCTCCTTCGGAAACAAACTTTGGCGGAGCATTGCTGACAGGAAGTCAGTCTGCTTGTAAGGCTGCATGCGAAGCATTTGCTGCTGCCGTAGAATTTGTTGCTGATAATCCTATTGGATAAAAGCGGAAGGATGTAAGTTATGGAAGCATTAGGAATGATAGAGGTCTATGGCTATTTAAGTGCAGTGGAAGCACTGGACAGTGCACTTAAAGCCGCTAATGTAGCTCTTCATAGCGTAACAAAGGTTCAAGGCGGATTAGTCACAGTAATAATTACTGGTGACGTGGGAGCTGTAAAAGCGGCGATGGATGCTTCCTCTGCTGCTGCACAACGTGTGGGAAATGTAGTTTCCGTTCACGTAATTCCGAGACCTGCAAAGGATGTATTTGAAATGACAAATACTACGGCAAAGGGTCAGGAAAAGCAGAATGCTGAAGCAGAAAATAAAGAGAAGTTTGAAGCGGCTGTAGAAGAGGAAGCTGTGAGTCTCGCAGAACCCATGCAAGCCGTAAAGCTTGAAGAACCAAAGGAAGAAATAATAACAGAAGAGTCCCAAACTGTAATCAGTAAAGAAGAACTGGAACAGAAAACGGTAGAAGAATTAAGACATATAGCCCGTAAACTGCACATAGGGACCATGACAAAGAATGAAATTAAGTTTGCAAAAAAGGGACAGCTGATTGAAGCCATTTGCAGATTTAATGAAGGAGGAGATAAGTAAATGCTGCTATATGATAAGGATTTACTGTCTGTACAGGAAGTGCGTGAGCTGGTGGAACATGCAAAGGCGGCACAGAAAGAGTTAGCAGAAAAAGATCAGGAGCAGGTAGATGCAATTGTAAAATCCATTGCTGATGCCGGTGTGAGAAATGCTACAAGATTGGCGCAGTTGGCCCATGAAGAAACTGGCTTTGGCATAGCTTCAGACAAAGTAATAAAAAATATTTTCGGAAGTAAGGGTGTCTATGAAAGAATCAAAGACATGAAGACGGTAGGAGTGATTAAGCGCGATGAAGAAGCAGGAACTTATGCGGTAGCCGTGCCTGTGGGAGTAATAGCCGGTTTGATTCCTTCTACAAACCCTACTTCAACGGTATTTTATAAGGCAGAGATTGCTGTTAAGGCCGGAAATGCCATCGTATTTTCCCCTCATCCCAATGCGTTAAAGTGCATTTTGGAAAGTGTAAAGGTTATCCGACAAGCCATAGCAGAAGCCGGAGGAAATGAAGATTTAGTTTCTTGTATTTCCCTTCCGACTATTCAGTCCACGGATGTGCTGATGAGTCATCCCGATACTTCACTGATTCTGGCTACGGGTGGTTCGGCAATGGTAAGGGCTGCCTATTCTTCGGGAACTCCGGCAATCGGGGTAGGACCTGGAAACGGACCTGCATATATTGAAAGAACTGCTGATATACGTAAGGCCGTAAAATGCATTCTCGACTCTAAAACCTTTGATAACGGAACCATCTGCGCATCGGAGCAGTCTGTGATCTGTGATGATGATATGAAGGACGTTGTTCAGAAGGAAATGGAAAAACAGGGAGCTTATTTCCTGGATGCTAAAGAGAGGGAACAGCTGGGTAGCTTTATTTTACGCTCCAACGGTACCATGAATCCCATGATTGTCGGAAAGAGTGTGCAGGTTATAGCTGAATTAGCAGGTTTGACTGTTCCAAAAGATACCAGAGTTCTGGTTGCGGAGGAAACGGGCGTTGGCAGAGGGCATCCTTACTCCAACGAAAAATTGGCTCCTATTTTAGGATTTTATACAGCACCGGACTATAAGGCAGTTTGCGAACGCTGCTGCGAGATTTTGTATTATGAGGGTGCAGGTCATACATTTATTATCCATACGGAAAATCAAGAAATGGTAGACTACTTTGCTCACCGCGTGCCGGTATCCCGATTTATTGTAAACAGCCCGGGAGCACTGGGCGGAATCGGAGCTTCCACTGGATTGATGCCGGCATTAACTCTGGGATGCGGTGCAGTAGGGGGAAGTGCTACCAGTGAAAATGTAGGGCCGGAACAGCTTTATAATCTGCGATATGTAGCCGCAGGAAAAAAGAGCTTAGAAGATATTCGGAAAGAAGCCGGTGAAATCGAGATGAAGCCGGAACTGATTAATCTGGATGCGAAGCAAATCGATGAAGTAGTACGACGCATCATTAAGCAGCTTGAAGCGATTTAGTTGTAAGGAGGAATTAAAATGTTAGCAATGCAGGCATTAGGCATGATTGAAACAAAAGGACTGGTAGGTTCTATAGAAGCGGCGGATGCAATGGTAAAGGCCGCAAATGTAACTTTAATTGGTAAGGAGCACGTTGGAGGTGGTCTGGTTACCGTTATGGTAAGAGGTGATGTAGGTGCGGTAAAAGCAGCTACTGATGCGGGTGCAGCAGCAGCAGAGCGTGTTGGTGAACTGGTATCCGTACACGTTATTCCTAGACCTCATGAAGAGGTAGAACAGATACTTCCGGTATTGAAATAAGGAGGGATACAAAATGACAACAACACAAGCATTAGGTATGATTGAAACAAAAGGACTGGTAGGTTCTATAGAGGCAGCAGATGCAATGGTAAAGGCTGCCAATGTAACTTTGATTGGTAAAGAACACGTAGGCGGCGGTTTGGTTACTGTTATGGTAAAAGGTGATGTAGGTGCGGTAAAGGCGGCTACAGATGCAGGAGCAGCAGCAGCGGAACGTGTCGGCGAGCTGATATCCGTGCATGTTATTCCTAGACCTCATGAAGAAGTGGAGTTTATACTTCCTGCTTTAAAGAAGTAATTCGTATTTAAAATAAAAGGCGGGAGGTGAAAGCGTTGAAGGTTATAACTGAAGCAGCTCTGCGGGATGAATTAAGAAACAATCAGCCGGAGTATTATTGCATACCGGAAGGAATTATTTTGTCCCCTGCAGGTCGTGAATATTTACAGCAACGCAAAATCAAGATTGTAAAGGAACCCCCAATACAGCAAGCACAGGCATCAGAGAACAAACAAAGTACTGAATCTGGAGTGGCACAGCCGAACAGTGACGTGGCTGCTGAACCATGGAAGCCTAAATACATCGATTATGAGACAGGGGCATTCTATATGGAAAAGCCGGAGCATATGTGCCAGCTCTCAGGAAATCTGCTGGTGCCAAAATGCCATCCGAGAATACTTTTTAGAGGAAAACTGGATTCCATTCAGACAATGATCATTTTAGATCAAGCTGTGATGGCGGATTCAGGAACCTCTGCAAAGCTTATTGAGGATTTAAACAGCGTGCTTCTGGCCATGCAGAATATCATGAAATGTGAAGTACTGGATCAAGAACTGGAGAGTGGACTGATAATAGGGCTGACAAATAGTGAGCTGCATGATCGTTCTCATGATCCGATGAAATTCTTTGGGATTAAACAAATGCTGATGCCAAATTATACGATGGGAACTCAATATGCCATGCTTAATCAGCTGAGAGCTGCTATTCGTGAGGTAGAGGTTGCTGCTACGGCGGCTTTCTATCAGAATGGAAAATGCATCAGGAAAGACCTAATCGAAGAGTTAAATCGACTGTCTAGTGCCCTTCATGTTATGATGTGCAAATGGCTGGCCGGAGATTATCGTTAGAAGGAGATTAAAGAATGGACAAGCTGATTCAGGCACTGAAAGAGGCCATTTTAGCCAATGGCATTCTGCAAGTCGAAACTTCTGCAAGACATATGCATTTAAGTCAGGCAGATTTAGAACAGCTATTTGGAAAAGGATATACATTAACACCAAAAAGAGCTTTATCGCAGCCAGGGCAATATTTATCGGAAGAAAAGGTGACAGTGGTGGGACCTAAAGGAGAAAAGAAAGTTTCTGTTTTAGGTCCTGTCAGAAACCGGACACAAATAGAATTGTCCCGAAGTGACTGTATGAGCTTAGGGATGTCTGCACCCATTCGGCTGTCGGGAGAGTTAAAAGACTCCGAAGCCGTTGTACTGAAAGGTCCCAATGGTGTAGTAGCCTTATCGGAAGGAGCCATAATTGCAAAAGCGCATATTCATATGACTCCGGAAATGGCAGAAAAACTGAACTTAAAGGACAAGCAGAAAGTAAAATTAGAAATCATTACAAAAAGGCCTATTATTTTACAGGATGTTATTGTCAGAGTAGATGAGGCATCCAGCTGCAAAGCCCATATCGATACCGATGAAGCCAATGCAGCAGGATGTGAAGATTTTACTTTAGGACGCATTATAAAATAGAAGGAAGAAAGGCTGTAAGGATATGATGGATTTACAACGAGTAAACGAGTATATGAAGAGAATTGAAGAATCTGAGACAGTGACTTTCTCACCGGTGGGAAGCAAGCTGAAAGTAGGGCTTGATTTAGGAACTGCTTATATTGTCTTGGTTGTATTGGATGAGGAGAATAATCCCATAGCCTGTGAAAAAAAAGCAGCATCCGTACTCAGAGATGGTATTGTGTATGATTACACAGGTGCTTTGAACATTGTAAGGGAGCTAAAGGAAAAATTAGAGAAACGCTTAGGAGGCAGGGAATTAATTAATTGTGCTATTGCCATGCCGGCGGGCACAGAATCCAGTATAAAAACTCATTGCTATGTAGCAGAGGGAGTAGGATTCGAAGTGACAAACATTCTGGATGAGCCTACAGCAGCAAACTCTATTTATCAAATCGAAAACGGTGTAGTGGTTGATATCGGCGGAGGAACAACAGGCCTTGCTATCTTGAAGGAACAGCAGGTGGTACAGATTGAGGATGAACCTACCGGAGGAACTCACTTATCTTTGGTTTTAGCAGGCAATTATCACATATCCTTTGATGAAGCAGAGAAGCTGAAGCAAGATTATGGGAAGCATAAAGAAATTTTACCAGTGGTAAAAGCTGTAGTAGAAAAGATGGCTTCGATTGTAAAGAAATATGTAAATCCAGCAGAAGTAGATACCATTTATCTTTGTGGAGGAACATGCTGCTTAAAGGGAATTGAAAAGATTTTCGAAAAAGAAACAGGCATGCCTACCATTAAGCCGGACAACCCATTTTTAGTAACTCCTGCAGGTATCGCAATGAATTGCGAAGCGAATTAGAAAGGAGGAAGTCTATGGATCTCAAAGAATTAGTTGAACAAATTGCCGTAAAAGTTGCAGAAAGAATTTCAGAACTGGAAGAAGCTTCAGAGCTGGAAGTAACAAGCTGCGGTGAGCTGTGTCAAAAGCCTAAGCTGCTGATTCTTACAGAGGACCATGGCACAGCCTGCCATGAACTTTTGGAGAATGAATCTCTTAAGCATAAATATGAGATGATTTGTTCATTAAATGATGAATCTCAGGATTTGCAGCAATTTGACAAGATTGTGCTGGGAAGCCTCAGTAATTCTTCATTAGGAAAGATTACAGAAGGTATCGGAGATACACCATTTACAGCATTGGTGATTAGATCAATTTTGATGGGAAAGCAGATTATTGTACCGAATGAAGCAATGGAGCTTTTCCAGTATAGAGAAACCGCCCCGAAGCTCTATTACGGTATGATGATGCAAAAGTTAGAATTCCTGAAAAATATAGGAATTCAATTCTGCATTGGGGATCAACTAGAACCTATGATATTCGGCGACGAATGTGTCACGGAAAAGAACAGTACGGCGAAAGAAGATTCTAAAGCACTGTGTCAGCCTTGTGACAATATCTCCGATAATTCAGTAAAATTCACCAAGAGGATTATTACGGAGAGAGATATCAGAGAGGCTTATGAGCAGCATGCAACACAAATTTGCATATCGGAAAAAACAATTATTACAGATTTAGCTCGTGAATATGCAGAACAAAAAGGCATTTCGTTTACAATCGGCTGATAAAAGATTCCGGCACCGAAGGCGCAGTGCTGTGTAAAAGAGAGGGTAGAGTATATGAAAGTGGCAAAGGTTATCGGAAATATTTGGGCAACGAGAAAAGATGAGAGCTTAGCAGGATTAAAGCTTATGATTCTTTTGCCTATTGACCTTTTACATGAAGAGAGTTACCATACTCCGATTGTCGCTGCCGACATTATCGGGGCAGGAGTTGGAGAAACTGTTTTGTTCGTCTCAGGAAGCTCAGCACGAAGCGCAGTCGGAGATACAACAATACCGGTGGATGCTACAATTGTAGGAATTGTAGATGATAAGGAAATAAATGAAAATGTGCTGTAAAGACGTGTGACGAGGTGAGAATATGAACTTGATAGAGGCGGTAAAAAATGCCGGAATAGTCGGTGCCGGCGGTGCGGGATTTCCTACGCATGTAAAGCTCTCTGCAAAAGCGCAAGTATTTATAATCAACGCTGCGGAATGTGAGCCATTAATTGAGACCGATAAATACTTAATGAGAACTTTTCCTAATGAAATTTTAAAGGCAGCGGAGATTATAGCGGAACATATAGGAGCAGAGCGAAAAGTACTTGCTCTGAAGAGCAAGTACCAACGAGAAATTGAAGCGCTGCAGCAAGCTATAATTGAAACAGATTCTTCGTTTCAGCTGGTAAAGATGAAGTCTTTTTATCCTGCCGGCGATGAGCAGACCTTAGTGCAGTTGGTTACAGGACGCAGCGTACCGGAAAGAGGGCTGCCCCTGGACGTGGGTTCGGTGGTCAGCAATGTGGGCACCATGCTAAATGTATATCAGGCGCTGCAGGGGAGTCCGGTAACCGATAAATATTTATCGGTTGTGGGTGAGGTTGCAAACCCAATTATGCTTTATGTTCCCGTTGGAACCTCTTTACAGGATTGCATCGATCAAGCATGTCCTCTGCTTGAAGAGTATGACATCGTTGTAGGAGGACCCATGATGGGAAAAGTATATAGGGGGGATGCGATTCAAAGCTTGACGGTTACAAAAACTACCGGAAATATCATTGTGCTGCCTAAAAATCATTATCTGGTAAAATGCGCAGAGCTTTCTCTTTCTTCGATTATTGCACAGACCAGAAGTGCCTGTATTCAATGTAAAATGTGTACGGACATGTGTCCAAGGTTTTTAATCGGTCATAAAATTCGTCCGAATATGGTTATGAGAAATATGTACAGAGAGAAGCTGATAGCCAGTAATGATGAATATGAGACTATATTTGGAGAAGCTGCTAACTGCTGTGATTGCGGGATATGTGAGATGTTTGCCTGCCCTATGTGTCTTTCTCCCCGCAAAGTGAATATTTTTATAAAAACGCGATTAGCAGCCCGGGGCATTAAGCC
>DKLE01000201.1 GCA_002455605.1 Firmicutes bacterium UBA6648 | reverse complement strand
TTGGTGATAAGGAAGTAACTATTAATGTGTCAGGCCTTCTCAGCGGAGTTAATTATCAATATTATATGGTATTTGAAGATATGAAAGAAGAAAGAACTGGCGTGGAACGAGAGTCCTTTAAGACTGTTGATACCGTTGTCCCTAAGTTCTTGAATGGCACACCGAAGATTCAGAGCTCGACAAAAGATTCCTTTAAAATGGTTGCGATGCCTTCCAAAGATGTCACTCTTTATTGGGCTATACTGCCGAGCAAATCAGTTCCGCCGACTATTGAGTCCTTAGCAGAGCTTAAGGTTTCCGGTGCTTTGGGAAAAGGCTCCATAGGCGGTACAATGAATGAGCCGATAGAAATTTCTATGAGGGGAACAGATGATAAGCCGTTAGCTGAAAATGTTGCCTATGACATTTATATGGTTTTAAGAGATGAAAGCGGAAATCTGTCCGCCTTAGCAAAAGTTATCGGAACGACCTTGGATCAGACCCCTCCGGAATTTATGGACGGATACCCATGGAACGAACCGGGGACAGCAAATGCCCTGAGAATAAGGCATATGTCTACGGAAGCAGGTACTTTGTACTGGGCAGCATATCCTTTTGACTTTAAGTTTCCGCCTGTAGAAGATTTTGATTCCATAACGGATGCGGCAATTAAAAAGGAGCTGAAGGTAAGGGCCATTACTACAGGGCAGAAAGCCGTAAAGAACGGAAAAGTTACTGTTAATGAGAAGAAGGATGCTCTTCTGCAAATCGCAGGTTTGGATAAACAAACTCCTTATGATGTTTATTTCGTCCTGATGGATAAGGCCGGGAATTATTCCCAATCGGTTTCTTTATTAGGCTTAAAGACCCTAGATAAAGAACCGCCGGCAGCCGTTATGGACTTTGACAAAGTGCTAGACGGGAATCCGTTAGTAAGCTCTAACATCAGTGTAGTCTTTGATGAGATTGTGTATTACGACGGAACGGAAAAGGATATTCGATTATCGCAGCTTCCGGTAGAGCAAAAATCAGACATACTCAAAAAGATGTTTTCAGTACATGATTTGCTTTCCGTTTCAAAGCCTGATTACCTTTCCGGAATTAATTTTGAAAAGGTTCAGATAGGAGAAAAAGACGGAAAAACCATAGTCACTTTCCCTCAGGAAGCCTTTGGGGGAGGGTCAGGATTAAACAGCGGAGGGCATTATCAGTTTGAATTAAACAACGTAGTCGACTCAGATGGAAATGCCATGAGCCAGGCCACGTTGCTAAAATCCTTTAAGGTTGTTGCACCGCAAGTATATATGAGCCGTTACAATGGAAGTGAAGTATTGGAAGATAATGAAATCGGATTCAGCTTAAAAAAAGCGGATGGAGTAAACAGTGATAAATATTTCGATGTCATTATACAAACGGACACATTGATAACCTTTGATTTATATGTAAATAATGTGCTATATGCCAGTGATATCCGATTAGAAGCCGGCCAGGCAAGAAGCGTAGCTTCTATGAAGCCTGCTGATGGATATCAAAAGTTTGCTGATATAACAGATACGAACTATAAGTTATATATCAAAAACTTTAATTCAAGAGATAAAGATAAAATCAGCTCATGGGATGGAACGTTGAATATCAAATCAATGGCAGTTATTGGTGAGCCTCATAACCTAACGAACTTGGGAACTGAAATTCTAAATGCAGGAAATCCTTTAGAAATAGTAAAAAATAATGAGGATACGATGATTGTAAGTAATCCTGATGTATTTGGGGTGAAGAGAGTTTATGCGGATTCCGCACAGCCTGGTCTAATAGACGGCATAAAATATGAAGTGTACGATACAGCAGTAAATGTTGTTGTCATGGCTGATAAAGCATCAAAACTATATTATGTAATTGTGCCTTTCAATAATATGGCTGGTAAGGAAGCTCCTACAGTAGATCAAATCCTTGCAGGACTTCCGGCTTACTTGGACAGCAAGTCTGGTACAATTAATTTAGCAGATGGCCAGAGTGAATATGAAGAACTGATAGACGGGCTGAAGCCGAATACAGCATACAAATTCTTTTATGTTCTGAAAGGAAAAGCTTCTGATAACCTTAAAGTTGAAAATACTGATTTAAGCGATTATGAATTTAAAACAGAGCCGCCTATTGTACCAGTTTTGACAGAAGGTCCGATTCCGACCGGAATTTCTAATGATAAATCAGTAGAAATGAAAGGAACTGCTAATACAGATTCAATTGTTTATTGGGTAATGTACGCAGGAGGAGCTTATCCGGACAAGACCGATCCGAATACGGGAGCTAAAGTACCTTACTTCTCTCCTGAGCAGGTTATTCAATTAAGCAATGAAGATGGTTCTGTTGTTGATTCGGGGAATTTCTCGGTAAATAAGAGCAACGATTTGAATAAGGATAAAGAGGGTCTGCAGTTTATATTCGACTGCAAGAATATGGATCCGACGAAGACCTATGATATTTTTGTAGCTCTTGAAAGCGAATACTCCGGAGAGATGTCAGAAAAGACTTTTGTATATAAAAATGTTCGTTCAAAGGATACCGTACCACCGTATGTTTTGGATACCAATACAGTTATTAAAGAGAGAAGTGTGACCTCTTCCGGCGGTATTGAAATTGCCAAGTATGAAGGATATGTTTCAGTTAATTTCAATGAACCTCTTTACTATAAGAATTCATTGGCAGGAGACGTTATGAAACCGCTTACAGAAAATGAGCTGATACAGAGCAATGGAGAGCCGTTAGCGCCAAAAGACGGAGGCTTATTGGCATATGACCGTGAGGGCGTGGAGTTAAATGTAGAAGTATATAAGACACAGGATGCAGACAATGGAAAATATCCTGTTACAGGGTTGGAAATTTCGTTTAAGGGCATACTGGATGGCAGTACAATCTCTATTAACGGTGAAATCTATGACCGGGCAGGATGGCGTGCAGGAAAGTTTGTTATGACATTCGTAGAAAATGAAGACCCTAAAAAATCAGCATTTACGGTAAGATTTATAGAAAATTAATAATTAAATAATAAGAAAGTCACAAAAAAAAGACCCCCAAACTGAATTGGGGGTCTTTTGTGTATTTTTTTGTTAATTTTTTATTGTTAAAGTATTCAAAAAATAGTATAATGTATAAATACTACTGATAGAATAAATAAATAATGTAAAAATATTGAATTTATTGAAAAATATACAATTGAGAGGAAAAAATATGAGCTGGATTGATAACAATAATATAACATTATCGCAGAAGAGCTTAGACTATTTGTGGGAAAAACAGAGAATTATCTCAGAAAATATTGCCAACCACGATACTCCCGGATATAAAGCGAAAAACATTTCCTTTGAAGAGGAGCTTACTTCCAATCTGGAGAAGTTTAAAAACAGAACGAATCCTAAGAAGAGTGAGATTCAAGAAGCAATCATGGGTACGAAGATGAAGGTCGATGTAAGCCAGGAAGAAAGCAACAGACTGGACGGCAACAATGTAAACCTTGATGTGGAACAGGTAGAGTTAAGCAGAGCACAGCTTCAGTATCAGTATCAGGTTTTTCAGATTACTGATCAATTCAGCAGGATTAAATCTGCTATCGGCAGATAGAAACCAGAAAATTGCTTAACATATTGTAATAGCTAAAGAAAAAATTGGAATTGACATAATAAAAGAGGATTTTAAATGAAAAGACTGTTAAATCACGTCGTAGCCTTATTCGTTTTAATGGTTGTTATACTGCTGGTAGTTCCATTAAATCCGTTTATTTTGGATATGATGTTTATTATTAATATTACAGTTTCCCTGATAATCCTGCTAATTACCATGTACATAAGCGAAGCCTTGGAGTTTTCCATATTTCCTTCGCTTTTACTGATAACTACCTTGTTTCGATTATCGTTAAATATTTCCTCTACCAGGCTTATTTTGACGGAACAGGGTGCGGCAGGTCAGGTCATCGAAACTTTCGGCAACTTTGTATTACGAGGAAATATTGTTGTCGGTGTTATTATATTTTTAATTTTGGTTTTGGTTCAGTTTATAGTAATCACTAAAGGTGCAGAGCGTGTTGCTGAAGTTGCAGCGAGATTTACATTAGATGCTATGCCGGGAAAGCAAATGGCCATCGATGCGGATCTGAGCTCAGGTATTATAACAGAAGACGAAGCCAGAGTCAGAAGAACTAAGATTCAAAGAGAATCAGACTTCTACGGTGCCATGGATGGTGCAACGAAAATCGTAAAAGGTGATGCGATTATGTCCATCATCATTACGTTAATCAACTTCATAGCGGGAACTATTATAGGAGTTGTTCAAAGCGGACTCCCTTTTTCGGAAGTTTTGCATATATATTCTATTGCGACAATAGGAGACGGATTAGTATCACAGATACCGGCTCTTTTGATTTCAACGGCTACGGGTATGATTGTTACCCGATCCGTAGCTGAGGGAACCTTGAATGAAGATGTAATGAAGCAATTTACTTCACAGCCTAAAGTCTTGATGATTGCAGGCGGTATCATGCTTTTAATGAATCTCATTCCGGGAGCTCCCCATGTACAGACTACTGCACTGGGAATCTTTCTTATACTTTTAGGTTTCAGACTGCTGAAAACAAAGGAAGCAGAAACGCAGCAGCTTAGCGCAGAAGCAGCAGAGCCTGATATATATTCGGAAGAAGAATTTGATGAAAATGCATATTTTAAGGATATCAACAATATCTATGCGTTGATTAATGTAGAACCCATAGAGATGGAGTTCGGATACAGCTTGATTCCTCTTGTGGATGAAAACAGCGGAGGAAATCTGATAAACAGAATTGTTATATTTAGAAGACAGTTTGCTCAGGATATGGGGTTTGTCATTCCTTCCGTCAGATTAAGAGACAGTGCGGCATTGAATGCCAATCAATATGTGATTAAACTGAAAGGCGAGGAAATCGCAAGGGGTGAGCTTTTAGTGGACTACTATTTGGCACTGGAGCCATCAAACCCTGCAGGAGACATAGATGGGATTGAAACAATCGAGCCGGCTTACGGTATTCCCAGCAAATGGATTACCCCTGAGAAGAGAGATATGGCAGAGGTTTATGGATATACCGTTATCGATCCGCTCTCTGTTATGCTTACGCATTTATCAGAAACAATAAGAAGACATGTCCACGAACTTCTTACCAGGGCAGAAGTGATACAGATTGTTGAGAATACAAAGAAAACTTCACAGGAATTGGTGGAAGAATCAGTGCCAAACGTGATATCCTACGGGACTTTGCAAAAAGTGTTGTATAACCTTTTAAAAGAAGGAATACCGGTAAAAGATATGGTGACGATTTTGGAAAGTCTTATTGATACAGCCCAGGGAACCAATGATATAGATGTTATGACGGAGAACGTGCGGAGTGCGCTTAAACGTACCATAACAAGGCGTTTCTGTGAAAATGGGCAGCTAAAGGTAATTACTCTGGACAGTGAAATTGAAAAAGCGGTTTTGTCAAGTCTCACTAGAAGCGAACAGGGGATATATCTGGCGTTAAGCCCGGATTTAATCCAAAAAATTGTGACACAGCTAGGAGAGCATATTGGAAAATTCAAGGAATTAAATACGGTTCCTGTTATACTTACAAGCAATGTTATAAGAGTCTATTTCTATAGGCTGATAGAACAATTCTACCCGAATGTGTATGTTCTTGCTTTTAATGAAGTCGCAAATAATGTACAAATTCAGGCATTAGGCAACATTAGTATGTAATTTATTCGGAGCAAAAGGGATTAGAATATTATGGATGATAACTTGCTAAAATCGAAATCTATAGAAGATTTGTTTAAACTTTATCGAGAAACTGGCGATATATATATTAAGCAAGAA
>DKLE01000197.1 GCA_002455605.1 Firmicutes bacterium UBA6648 | reverse complement strand
ATAAAGCCACGATGACCGGGCGAGGCCGGGGTAAATACTGCTATCGCAATCCTCTCCGGGAAGAGGCCGAAGGATTTTTACGGCAACAGCTAAGTAAAAAGCTGCAAATGCCGATTCTTTATGTGGTATAACGTAAGAGCTTTCATAATTTATAGCCTTTTTTTCGTTCTTTATTTTTTGATATCCATCAATTTCTGCTTTAGCTCGCCTTCAATACGACCCAGTTCTTTTTCTGCCTGTGCTCTTTTCTGGCGTCCCTCTTCCTGAATCTTGGTAACTTCTTCTAAAGTGGAAATCAATGTTTGATTGGTACTGATTAAGGTTTCTATGTCTACAATTCCCCGCTCGGATTCCTTTGCAGTATCAATTGAAGCCATTTTCAGTGTCTCTGCATTTTTTTTCAGCAATTCATTAGTCATATCAGTTACTTTTCGCTGGGCCTGGGCTGCTTGCTGAGAATTTGCAATTCCCAGAGCAAGAACCATTTGACTTTTCCAAAGTGGGATAGTATTAACCAAGGTCGATTGTATTTTGTCAGACATTAACGTATCATTATTTTGAACCAGACGGATCTGCGGTGCCATCTGAATGGAAATCATTCTTGTCAGTTCCAGATCATGAAGCTTTTTCTCAAACCGATTGCATAGTGCGGCCAGATCATTAGCCGCCTGAGCATCTTCCGGAAATCCGCTTAATCGAGCCTTCTCTTCTAAGCGCGGCAGTTCTATATTTTGGACTTGGCTGAGCTTTTTCTTTCCCGCCAGAATGTACATAGACAATTCTTTATAATATACCTTATTCATGTCATACATTTTGTCCAGAAGGGCTACATCCTTCAGCAGCTGAATCTGGTGCTGCTCCAAAATCCCGCAAATTCTGTTTACGTTAACCTCTGCCTTGGTGTATTTTGTTTTCATCTGTGCGATTCTGCCGGATGCGCGCTTGAAAATCCCAAACAAACCTTTATCATTGTCATCTGCCTCAAAATTTTTCAATTCATTTACAACATCCGAAAGAGTATTCCCTATTTCACCCAGATCCTTTGTACGCACATTGCTCAGTGCAGATTCAGAGAAATCTGCAATTTTTTTCTGTGCACCAGCTCCGTACTGTAAAATTAAATTGGTATTATGAAGCTCAATTTTAGAAGCGAATTCATCTACGATTTTTTGTTCCTCTGGGGTAAGCGGAACCGCTTGTCCTTCTTCCTTTTTCTGTACTTGAGAGTCATCAAGTGCAGAATTCATCGCTGACGGCGCAGTAGCTTCATCGGTAAAAGGTTCAAACGTCAGTGTAGGTATATCTGTTTCTTTAATTTCTTCCATTTTATATTTCCTCCCTTAGCAGCCTTGTACTATTTCATGAAACTTTCTTCCGTTAATCCTTCTTGCGCCAATATGGTTTCCAATGCTGAAATATCTGAAGAAACATCTAAAATATCCGTCTGCATCAATTTTTTAAACAAGTTTTGGTAAGCCATATTAATCGTTTCCAAGGTTTTTTTAATTTCTGCCTTTGCATCAGCAATTTCTCCTTCATTTCCGCCATGCTCATCAAAGCTTTGATATGCTTTTACCAGCTTTAAAGTAATCGGCATGTAATAGCACATAAATTTTCGAATTTCCGGCAGTTTTTCCGGGTGCTGCTCCACATATTCAAAAATCTTTGAAGTTATATTTTCCAGCCGCTCCAGCTTCTCTGATATTTCTTCTTCAGGTAAAGCGTCATTGGCCGCCTTAATAGTCCGAATATATTCTTTGCCTTCATCAATGGCATCTTTAAGAATTCCTCCGTCTTCACGTCCCGCCCATTTTTCCTGGTCTCGTTTTTCAGCTTCTTCTCTTGCTTTTACATTTTCCATAGTCTCAAGATACTGCACATAGGTTTTATAATCAGTCATTAGACAAGTGTCCTGTTCATCCAGATAAGCTTCTGTAAAAAGACCCGCTTTAATCATTTTTCGCAAATCTTTTATAATAAACTTTTGCTCTTGTCCGGTAGCTTTAGACAGCTCTTGTATCATGCAATAGGTACGACCATTGAGCACTTTTAAATACCGCTGGTATCGTTTCGTACGGTTTCTTATTTTAAAGCCCGTAAATACCATTCCTAATGAAGCCAAAAAGAGTATCCCAAAGGAAGAACCCACCACAGTCAATGCCGGTACATTTCCTATGGAGGCTTCTACAGCCATGCAAACCACCGCTGTCAATCCGGATATAAATGCACCAATAAATCCAAATACCAAAAGCAGCGTACTGGCAAGAAAGCTTCCTCCTTTTGATTTCTTCCGCTGAGCTCTGAAGCCCTGGTCTGAAAAAGATCCGTAGTTTCCTGCATCACTTCTATATTCCTTTGACAAACGAGGATTATAAGGCTCCTGGTAAAAAGGTCCTCTGCTCATCCTCTGTCCATTTTGCATGGTACGACTAATAGTATTCTTTAAATCATAAAATTCTTGATTATTCAGCACTTTTCTGATAGTTCTGCTTATCTCTTCCCCAAAATCTATAAAATTGTCATTTTTCATAGTCCCCTCCAGTTTATATTTCCAATATACTATATGTATACAAGTATAAAACAAATTGATTAATTATAGCTTGGCAATAAAATTGAATTACTGTTTATTATATCATAAATACATAGATTTTTATATGGATTTATTTAGTGCTTTAAGTATCCAAACTACCTATTATGAAGTCGGACATGCTGATGCTTATTTAAAAAAAAGAAGCCTGTTTCGATACAAGCTTCTTTTATGCTTATTGTTATTACTCAAAGAATCGTTTTATTTCAATCTCCGCATTTTCTGACGAATCTGAGCCATGTATTACATTCTCTGTTGTGGAAGCTGCAAAATCCCCTCGGATTGTTCCTGGAAGTGCATCTTCAAATTTAGTTGCACCCATGAGCATACGAATCCCCTGCACCGCATTGTCGCCTTCCACGATCATAGCCCAAACAGGACCAGACATCATATAGCTTTCCATGCTGGGATAAAAGGGCTGCTCCACCACATGAGCATAATGCTCTCTCAGTATATTCTTATCCAAATTCATAATCTTTAAATCAACAATTCGGTATCCCTTCGACTCTATTCTGTCAATGATACGGCCCGCCAGCTTTTTTAAAATTGCATCCGGCTTTAACATAACATAGGTTCTTTCCATCACTTTCCTCCATCATACGATCTGGATTGTCTTGAAATTCAAAACTTCAAATCCCCCAATTTATACTTATACTTCGGCCGCAGGATCTGGATTCGAACCAGTAAATTCAAATCTTTGAATTCCGTCAGCTCCTTTAGCTGTCTCCTGCCATAATACCTGCCAGATACTCCGGCAGGTATAAAATGTGTGTATTGTGGTTAAAAAGAGAAAGCCTTGCTTCTTCCATCTTAATCATTTTATTCTATTTTAATCAATGATAAGGGACATTTTAATCAATTTTTTATGAATCTTTAATGCTAATTCACTCTTCAGTACTTTATACGAAGGATAATCACTGCTAAACGGCAGCTAATTTAGCCACAGCCTCATCCAAAGATGCCACAAAGAATACATCTTTACCGCGATTACTCTCGTATATAAAATCTTTTAGAGACTTACTGGTATAACTAGAATAATCCCCTACTACAGCAAGCTTCACTTGGTAAGTGACAAATTTTTGAAGTATCTCTCCCGCCAGACAGGTATCCAGTCTAAAAAAATCTTCGGTCAGAGCTGATTTATTAATTACCATCTGATTGCAGCCTGTTTCATAGGATACAGAAGCAATAAAATCCAAACATGACTGCACATCTGTTATAAGGAGCTGGTCGTCTTCTATATAAGCAATCCGGGTATTATTCTTTTCTATTATTTTAACGCCCATAATCGTTGTCCTCCCTTGTAAATTATCTTTTTCTGTATTTTACTTCATTAATATCTGCAATCGTCGATGCATTTATTCTATTTTAACAATATCTGAAGCCGTTGTCATTTAAATTTTAATCAGCTAAATTCATATATTCTTACTACCCGTTAAAATACATAAAAACTAATAAACTTCCATATATTATACGAGAGGAGGTATATCAATATGTGTACAGCAATAACCTTACAATCTCAACAAAATGAAACTTTTTTCGGAAGAACGATGGACTTCTCCTACGATATTGACCCACATCTTTACATTGTTCCAAAGGATTATGTATGGGACAATGTTTTGAATATGCGGCCGGTTCGTGATTATTACAGCTTTATTGGTATCGGTCAAAAGCTTGATGGTCTTCTTGGTTTTTTTGATGGAGTAAACGAAAAAGGCTTTGCAGCCGCAGCTCTATATTTTGCCGGGTACGCTAAATACGATGCACTACCCACATATCAAACTGCCGATCAGATTGCTTCCTTTGATTTTCTTCATTATATTTTAGGACGATGTGCCTCAATCGACGATCTGAATGAAGTAGTAAAGAATCTCTCCATTGTGGGATTACCGGATCCGGTTACCCAGACAGTAGCTCCTTTACACTGGATAGCCGTGGATCGCGGCGGAAAATGTGTAGTCATTGAACAAACAGAAAGAGGTTTGCATTTATTTGATAATCCTATCGGCGTTATGTCTAACAGCCCGGACTTCCAATGGCACATGACAAATTTGAGGAACTATATGGATGTGTCACCAAAGCAAAGGAATGAAGCCTTTTGGGGAAAGGTTCAATTAAAACCCTTTGGTCAGGGCGGAGGGACGATGCCTTTACCGGGAGGCTATACAGCACCAGAACGTTTCGTTCGTACAGCATACCTGAAAACTCATGTCTCTGTCCCTGAAGATCGAACAGATGCAGTGATTTCATGTTTTCACATCATGGAAAGTGTCTCTATTCCCAAAGGGGCGGTAATAACGGATCGTAATACATACGATTACACAAAATATACCGCTTTTATGAATACCAGCACTTGTGAATATTTTTTTAAAACCGCTGATAATATCCAAGTTTCAACAGCAGGCCTCTTCATGGGTTGTACACAGTGTACTCAACTGACCAGTCTGGGTAAACTCAATCGGCCGATATACTTTGAAAAAATACAGAAATGTTAGCGCCATACAGTTGTCGGATCCAATGAATTATTAAAGCTCATTTTACGAGCATAAAAAGATACCATAAATTAAACTATGGTATCTTTTTTTTGATTAAAGCGAAACATAATTAATCAAACTGCTCTTTATAATTCTCTCATATAAAAGAAAGTCTGCAGCAGATTCAATGCGCCGAATCCCCACTGTGGATTGGGATACTCCATGACATCTGTACGGCGGCAGCCTCGAATCAAATAGGCTCTGATTAACGGTGTACTAAAGCCTAGATCGTTACCCTCCACAATTCCCCACTGAAGCATCAACGCACATGCACCGGAGGTAATTGCCGTAGCTGCACTTGTTCCATTCATAAAGCCGTAGCCAGTAGGGAAAAAGCCGCCCACCTGATAGCCGGGAGCTACCAGATCAGGTAAATCCAATGGAATTCTGGTGGTCCCCCAGGAAGAATTCGGATAAAGACTGTTCCGAAAACTGTTATAGGCACCGCAATGTACTCCCCCAGGAGCATTGGCAGGAGAAGTAATGGTATTGTAAGGTGTTGATGACAAAAATTCTACTGTGGGTGAAACAAAGCCTGTCAGCGGTAGCCATGCGTTCAAGCTGCCGTCTAATATGATGTCTCCATACGCTGTAATGGTCCATATGCCGGGAGTAGCATCCAAAATTCTGACTATGGTAACCTGATCCCCGCTGCCTTCCAGGGGATAATAATAGGATACAGTAATCCTGGAACGTTCAAGCACGAGCTGGCTCCTGAAAGTATATCCCGATGTAGGAGGAACTCGGCTGACCAGTTCTCCGGTAGGGGAACGCACCGATACTGAAATCCGATCACTGATTGTATTCGCAACAAGAACAAAAATATCACCGGCATTTTCTCCCACCATTATATCAATGTTCTCGGAAGTTCCCTGTGCAGAGAATTGCTGGAAATAATGATGTCTTGCCTGACTTTCGTTTCCCACAGCAATGCAGAGACAAACTCCCGGATTATTGGAAATGTTATATAAATATTCGGCAAAAATTCCATACCCATCGTGGCTGTTATAATTGGAGCCAAGCCCCACCGATATAACCACCGGCCGATTCAGTTCTCTGGCTTTCTGTAAAATATATTCTACGCCCAACATGACAGAAGAGGCTGAAAAAGCATTTTCCTGCTCCACCGGAACACAAAACCGTTCCAGGTAAAAAGGATAGGTTTTCTTCAGTTTAACCATGATTATTTCAGACCCGGGTGCGGCACCTATAAAACTGCCCACGGAGCGGCCTGCTGCTATGGATGCTAAAAAGGTACCGTGACCTGCCAGATCCATATGAGGTACAATTTCATAAGGTGCATCAGAAGATAATGCGGCATTAATTTGTTCATTTGTATATTCCGTCCCCAGAGGAAAACCATCCGGCGGGTTTCCTGGAATGCTCTGATCATATATAAATCTTATTTTACTGGTTCCATCTTCATATCGAAATACCTCCTGGGTATAGTCAATACCTGTATCTACAAATCCAATTAATACATTTGTTCCATTTAAGTTCAAATACGGCTGCTGTTGTACCTGTATAATGCCGGCAGATTCCAAGCTTGCGCGATCCAAAAGTCCCAGAACCGTAGGCACACTGTTTATATAATCGTTACCCATATAAGTAATCATTTCCTGATAATCTTCTACTCTGGCATAACATATGAGATACATACCAATAGAGTGAGCCGTAATCAGTCCGGGGTGCTCTAATATATACGGTGTATAATAAGAGCCTTTTCTTATCATAAAGTCCACAATGTCTGGGGAATATAAGATGTCGTCATCCAAATAAATACACCTCCCTCTTAAGTATATAATCCCATTATCTGCAGTATTACTTTTATAGTTGGCGCATGTACATAAAGGTTTGCATTAGGTCCAATACACCATATCCCCATTGTACATTGGGATATTTTATTAAATCATTGCGGCGGCAGCCTCGAATCAAATAGGTTCTGATTATATCGGTGTTAAAGCCATAATCATTGCTTTCTATAATACCCCATTGCATCATCAATGCGCAGGCACCTGAAGTAATGGCAGTAGCCACACTTGTGCCATCCATGGTACCATATCCCGTAGGATAGAAGCCTCCCACCTGATAACCTGGAGCAACAAAATCAGGTACATTGGGAGAATGTCTGGTCGGTCCCCATGAAGACCTGGGATAGAGGCTGTTATTAAAGCTGTTATAAGCACCACAGCGTATAGGTCCCAAATTAATGGCGGGAGAAGTTATGGTGGTATAAGGAGTAAAGGATAGAAATTCCACAGTAGGAGAAACAAAGCCTGTCAGCGGCAGCCATGCATGAATTTGTCCCTCTATAATAATGTCTCCGTATGCGATAATTGTCCACACGCCTGGAGTAGCATCTCGTATTCGAACTACAGTGGCTTGATTTCCGCTACCTCCCACCGGAAAATAATAAGAAACACTGACTTGAGCACGCTCAAGTACAAGCTGGGTTGTATAAGTACGCCCTGCTTTAGCGGGAACACGGCTTATTATTTCTCCCGTTGGTGAGCGTACAGAAACTGAGATTCTATCGCTATATTTGTTAGTAACGATAACAAAAATGTCTCCTGCATTTTCTCCTACTCTTATATCAATATTAATAGGTGCATCATTTTGGCTAATCTGCTGAAAAAAGTGATGTCTTGCCTGGCTCTCGTTTCCTACTGATATGCAGGTACAGACTCCCGGGATACTACAGGTATTAAATAAATAATCTTCCAGCAGAGACTCTCCGTCGTGGCTGTCATAGTTGGAGCCAAGTCCAATACATATGACCACCGGACGTCTGAGTTCTTCTGCTTTCTGTAAAATGTATTGAACTCCAAGCATAACCGAAGTGGATGAAAATGCATTTTCCTGTTCCGGAGGAACACAATAATTATCTAGATAAAAGGGGTATGCCTTTTTTAGCTTTACCATGATGATCTCAGAATCGGGAGCCGCTCCCACATAATCACCAACAGGACGGCCTGCTGCTATAGAAGCTAGAAAGGTACCATGACCAGATACATCTCTATGAGGTACCATATCATAGGGATTGTCAGAGGCCAAAGCTGCATTGATTTGTTCATTGGTGTATTCGATTCCCAGGGGGAAACCAGCCGGGGGAGTACCCGGAACAGTCTGATCATAAATATATTGGATTTTACTGGTTCCGTCTTCATATTGAAAAACTTCCTGCGTATAATCAATACCAGTGTCCACAAATCCAATCAGCACATTACGGCCTGTCAGATTCAGGTATGGCTGCTCTTGAACCTGTATGATTCCGGAATCTTCCAAAGTAGCCCGATCGGTAAGCCCAAAAACGTTTGAAATACTATTTATAAAGTCAGAGCCCATATAGCCCATCATTTCTTCAAAGTCATTTACATTTACATAGCATATGATATAAGCATCTGCAACAGTATGACTGGTAATCAGCCTGGGATTCTCCAGTATAAAGGATGCATAATAAGCATTCTTTCTTATGGTAAAGTCAACAATATCTGGTGAAAATAGGATATCATCTGGTATAAGAATGCACCTCCTTTGATGTTGCTTCTTTCTTTTTTAGCAAAACAATATATTTCAAATATATGCTTTTCCTTTATTAGAATACATTTTATTAATTATAAATTATTTTCTTTCTGATTCTGTATACCAATGGACAAGCGAATATAAATAATCTGGAGCGATTGCTATAAGTCCATAAAAAAGAGCCCGTTCAAAAATCCAAACAGACTTCTGAACAAGCTCAAAATAAGATCTTTCAATACATTGATTATTATTCTATGACATTAATTATAGCTTGTTTTTCTTTTAAATGCATTGACAATCAACAGCAGTACGATAGCTCCGATACATGCTACCACCAGGCTCCACAAATTAAAACCTGTAATGCCAACACCGCCGACTAAATTCATGACTAGTCCGCCGATAAAACCTCCAACTATACCAGTTATAATATTTTTGAAGGCTCCCATTTCTTTATTATTGCCTGTAATCATACTTGCAATCCATCCTGCAAGCGCACCTATAATAATCCATCCTATAATGCCCATATTTCCACCTCCTTTGACTTTAGTATTGGCAAAAAGAGATTTTTTCATTCATAATTAAATGCAAAAAGCAAAGAACATAAAAAGATACCTATTTCCTTTGTGCTTAACCCATAATAATAATAATAATAAAAGTTTTTTACGATTTTTAACATCATCATAAAAAGCCTTCCTCATTTTAATTAATTTAACCAATATACTTTGAGACAAGGGCAGACAGGAAAAAGACTTTGGGATATTGAGAACTAGACACTATGATATCCAGCCGTGGCGAAAGTGTGAGTGTTTTAGGAATATTATCTAATATTTTCCGGTTTACACAAGAAGAACCATTTTTATATCAGTAAGGTTTATGGACAGAGTCAGGGTAATTAATTTTTTGAGAGCATTGTAATATAACCAACTGCTACAGTTCTGTATAATTATAACAGTTCTGTAGCAGTTGGTGTGTCCTATAGGTGGTAGGTGAATCTTTAAAACTGCAATTTTGAGCCGGTTGAGAGGTTACACTTAGGTGGTCAACTCTGCAATCCTACAAGTTTTCTACAAGTTCAAGGTCATCATCACCCACTGTCAAAAGCTCTAGTGTTGCTCCGTCATCATCGATAAATTCGACCTCATACTTATTAGGGTTCTCGTGAAGTATAAGCATTATTGCACCTTTTGTTCCTCTTGAGATTATTGAACTTAAATCATGTTTAGCTTTAACTACATCATATTCCTTAAACATTAACTCCTCCAATTTAGCTATTTTTTCGTTGGTATTGACGTAACCAACCTTACAACATCATCGTCAGCACTTTTCATCCATGCAAAAGTAACGTCTATTACTTTCCCATTTGCTCCAGTAATTGAAATTGTTTGATTGAACTTGGTTCCATATTCTGTGACTCCTGTTTGTACTGCCTTAGTTGGATCAAATACAATCTGTTTAGCTAAATCATCCATGTTGTTTTGTGTATATCCTAAAGCTTCCTTGAACCATTTTGCTTTACTACCTCCAACAGGGTGATCAGCATTCAACAAATACCTCGTCAATTTATCATCGACACTTTGTCTAGACAGTGCTTGAAGTGCATCGCTCCCACCCTCAATAATATTATCGGCCGTAGAGCTACCCTTAGCTGCTTTCTCCGCATCAAGTATACCACTTACTGCATTATCCTCTTGTTTCAGAACTGTGTCAAGTTCTCCAGCTGCACCTTTTATTTCTATTCCAGCAGCTTTTGTACCTTCGGTTTCTCGCCAATATTGTTGTAGCAAGTAGCGCTGTTTTTCCCTGCTGATGCAACTGAGGGCATAGAATAATGGATGCAAAATCGGAGATATTTCACAGCTTGGAGCTGCGGAATATCTCCGATATCGTGTTTTTTAAAGGTGGTCGGAATCTGGAACAATTGGTATACAATAAGACTTTACAAGGTACACCTTGAACGTCCACCTATTATGCCAATAGTTCATTTCTGCTGTTTTTGAGACTTATCATTAGTGATTTCTGGTATCGACTTCCTAAAGCAATTTCGGTATCCAATGTTCTCAAAGAGGGAAACATTATGACCGAGCAGGAATTGCGGGATATGTTTATTCAAGAACGTATCAATATGCTGATTGATATCTTTCATCAAAAACAGCCAGACCAATCCGAGAGGGAATATGAGCAAATTCTACACGCCGAATTCTTCATTGAAAATTTACCAAGCAAGGAAAAAGAACTGGTTCAAAATTACATCGACTCCCTAATAAGGCAATTCGCTTTGGAAGAAACCTTTCTCTATCATCAGTTTTTGATTTCTACTATTTCCTTAGAACAGTAGTTAATTGTCACCATTCAACAAACTGCATAATCTGTGCCTTTTTCTCTCCAATATGTTAAATCAATTCCTGAAATTGTTTTTATATCTTCTGGTTTAATTTTATCAAACAATTCAATTTTATCAGCAAAATCAAGTTGAATCTTAGTATAATACACCTCTAAGTCATTACTTTTTTCTTTTTTATTCTTCATAATTTTCGTATTTTTCAATCATCTTTTTATCAAATTCAGTTGGCTCTGTTTGCTCTTTAACTAATATTCCCTTATCATCCCATTCAATAAATGACTCACAAAATCCATACTTATAACTACTCTCAGATTTTTTTTTGCCATCCTCATAATACTGTAAAGACTTTCCGTGCCTTGTGCCTTTATGCATATAACTAATGTTTTTTATATTACCATTCTCATAGAAGCAAACATATTGACCATTTGAAATACCACAATCATAATAACAATAGTAATTCAATTTTTGGTTTTCATATAATTCAAATATAACTCCTGCAACAGGTTCTTCTACTCCTTCCTCAGAAATTCTGCACACTTGTTGACCGTACTCACCACCATAGGAAACTATATCTCCATCAAAACAAAGACCTATCTCCATAACTTCTTCTTTTGTTAAAATTTTTTCTTGTTCCATTCATTTGCCTCATTCTCATTTTATATCTGATATTATATTAAAGCCTCGTAAAATATACTCACAATGTGGACAAGTTTGAAACGGGATTTCTATCACTGGCTTCGTTACCCCTAATGTGTTTAATGTAATATAAAAGT
>DKLE01000114.1 GCA_002455605.1 Firmicutes bacterium UBA6648 | reverse complement strand
CAAGTCCCTCATCGCGCACCACGAGAAACAGATGGAATTTTCATCTGTTTTTTTATATTGAATTTTAACATTCTCTATGATACATATGATACAATATTGTTATTAATTACGTCGTTCAGTGAGGTGTGGTTTTGATAATTTCAGTAAGAGAGAATCCAGAATATATGGATACGGCAATAAAATATTTTCAAAGTAAATGGGCCAATGAAGAAAGCCTTATGGTATATGAAGACTGTATTGAAAATTCTATGAGAACAGCATCTCCTTTACCGCAATGGTACTTGTTATGTGATCATGAAAGAATCATCGGCTGCGCCGGATTGATTACTAATGACTTTATTAGTCGAATGGATTTATATCCATGGGTATGTGCGCTATATATTGAGGAAGATTATCGTGGAAATCACTATGGAGCTATATTACTGGACAAAGCCGAAAAAGATGCAAGAGATGCAGGTTTTTTATATTTGTATCTTTGCACCGAACTAATTGGTTTTTATGAACAATATGGATTTAATTATATTGGAATCGGTTATCATCCATGGGGAGAAAGTTCCCGCATTTACTCAAAGAAGATACAGAGTATATAACAGTATGAGATAAGCTTTTATTATAAGATTTATTTGTTAATAAAACAAACCTATTTTTTAATTGATATAGGTTTGTTTTTTATTTTTTTCTAAAGACAAGGATAGTTGTTCTATTTATTGAGATCATTTACTTTTAAGTTACGGAGCTTAGGCTTGGATTGTTTTTGTGAATTGAATAAACTTTTTCATTGCATTGGTGACATAAATATTTTTCTTCCAAAAAATTCCGATCTTTGCTGTTAGGGGTTCAGATAAAGGACGGCTGCAAACATTCTTGTCCTTTTCAAATACCTGCTTGTATAAAATGGTAGCGGCTAAATTGTTTTTCAGCATATAGGCAATGGTAGATACTTGATTGGAATACAGTACCGTATTCAGTGGAGGAGCTTTATACCTCTCAGAAATCACTTTATAATGATAAGAGCCTTTAGGAACCATAATAAAAGGCTGATTGGCCAGCATGTCTTTACTAATGACCTTTTTTTTTGCAAGAGGATGATCTCGTCCAGAAAAAAATACCAAATCCGTTTCAAAGATAAGCTTGAAATTGCAGGAACAGAAATCATCTTCAATCACGCCTATAAGAAAATCTAAATGTGCATCATTGACCATTCGAATTCCTGTAATAGTAGGAACTTCATGAATGGTTAAATGAATATTGGGATTTTGTTGTTCAAATACGGGGATAATCCGCTCAAAGAAAAAAGTTCCAAGGATAGCCGGTATTCCTACTCTCAATGTTGTGGTATGACATTCTCCCAGTTCAACTGCCTTACTATAGAAATTATCAAAGCTAAGGAGCATATCGTTAGTCATTTCCAGAAAATGAGCACCTTCTGGTGTCAGTGAAATTCGATTGCCATTTCGGATAAACAACTGAAAACCTAATTCATTTTCCAGATCCTTGATAGCTGAAGTAACTGAAGGCTGTGAAATGTGAATCACCTCTGATGCCTTTGTTATATTTTCATATTTACATACTTCCTGAAAATAGCGCAGGTGGTTTATATTCATGAGTCCCTCCTTCTTCTGAACGAATTGTCAATTTGTTATCGAGCTTCATACTTAATATATCATATCTATGCGGTAAACTCAAGAAAATACATGGAAATCATTTACATTACTTAAAGAATATAGATTGTCATTGGAAAGGCTTGTACTGCCAAATGCTTTATAATTCAAGCAATTCAACAGTTTATCAGCTATGATAAAATACCATAACAATTTTTTATTCAAGAATACATTTAATCTATAGTGGCATAGCCTTTTCCAATTTCCTTTTACTGCCGGAATATGATACGTTAAAAAAAACACAATGTTCGCAAAATGATACCGGTGTCAAGTGTGAAATTGTGATATCATTTTTCTTTTTTACTTACTCTATTCTGAATGTGGAGGTAAATCGTTTATGCAATTTGATATCATAGGATTTATAATGAATCCGTTTGTTCTCATGTTTACTGCCATTGGAACAGGGCTTCTTTTCGGTAAAATTAAATTTGGCAAATTTAGCTTTGGATCGTCTGGAACCTTGTTTACAGGGCTGCTCATTGGATGGGCCGTATATGGTTATGCAGAAAAACTCTTGGCACAAGGTGAATTGTCTTACGGCTACGAAGCAGCTTCCAAATTGATGAGCAACGGAGTTATTCATTCTTATTTTCTTGATGCTTCTTTAATTTTCTTTGTAGCGGCAGTGGGACTGCTGGCTGCTAAAGATATGGGAGCAGTATTAAAAAAGTATGGTCTGAAATTTATATTTT
Source organism: Firmicutes bacterium UBA6648 (assembly GCA_002455605.1). Classification (GTDB taxonomy): domain Bacteria; phylum Bacillota; class Clostridia; order Peptostreptococcales; family Anaerovoracaceae; genus Aminipila. Next base: position 6,980 of record DKLE01000114.1, on the reverse strand, counting down.
TAGGATTTTTAATTACCTTTGTTGGAGCCAGTGCTACTTTTGGAGCGATTGCTCTTTTAGATGATGCTAACTCATATGAACTTTCAGGAGTCTATGTAGGTGCACTGACCAGTTCACCTGGATTGGGAGCAGCTTTAGAAACTTCTTCAAGCCATGCTGCAGAAGTAGTCAATCAATATATGACAGCTGATGAAAGTGTCAAAAATACTATTTTATCTGTTATTGATCCTTCAGGAGGACTTACTTCGGCAAATACCCCTTCCCTGAATGCAGAGCAAATGAAGGCTTATGTTACAAATGCTCAGGCAGATGTAGGAGTCGGCTACGCAATTAGCTATCCTTTCGGTGTAATTATTGTTATTTTTGCTGTTAACTTCTTTAGTTCCATATTCCGTATGGATGTTGAAGAAGAAAAAAGACGGTATGCGGCGGAGATGGAGGAAGCCAGAGGCATGGTTGCTTCCAAAAATTTAACAACAGCACCGTTTCATATGATACCGTTTTCAATTACCTGTGCTCTTGGGTATCTTCTGGGATCCATACAAATTAATCTTGGGCCTTTAGGATATTTCAGTTTGGGAGCAACAGGCGGGATTTTGATTATGGGTCTGCTTTTAGGGTACATAGGAACTATAGGTCCTCTTTCTTTCCGAATGGATCCCAAGATTCTGAGCATTATCAGAGAAATTGGATTGGTTTTCTTCTTATGCATTGTAGGATTAAAGTATGGTTTCAGAGCTTTGGATTCTATTATGGGTTCCGGCCTTCTGCTTGCGGTCAGTGCTGTGGTAATCGGCAATATTGCTATGCTGGTAGGTTTCTTAGTAGGAAGATATATTTTCAAGCTTAATTGGGTGATGCTGGCCGGCGCCATTTGTGGGGGTATGACCTCTACTCCGGGATTGGGTGCGGCTATTGACACTTTGGATTCAGATGATCCCGCAGCGGGATATGGAGCAACGTATCCATTTGCGTTGTTGGGAATGATCATATTCACCATTCTACTCAATAAGTTGCCATTGGTATAAAGGGGAGGTATCAAAATGCAAAATGCACAGGAACAGCTGGATCTTAGACTGAGAAGTAAGAGAGCTTTTGAAAAAATAGCCACACCAGAGCAGGCAGCAATGCTGGTGAAAGATGGGATGGTAGTGGGAGCGTCGGGTTTTACCCCTTCCGGTTATCCGAAAGCAGTACCGCTTGCTATTGCTGAACGGGCTAAAAAAGGAGAAAAACTTAAGCTTTCTCTTTATACCGGAGCATCTATAGGGCCTGAAGTTGACGGAGCTTGGGCAGAAGCAGGCATACTTGTCAAACGGCTGCCTTACCATACTAATGCTACTATCAGAGACAGCATTAATAAGGGAGAAGTCCAGTATATTGATATGCATCTGTCTCACTCTACCCAATATTTGAACTATGGCTTCCTGCCAAAAGTAGATATTGCTATTGTAGAAGCTCTTGCCGTAACAGAAGAGGGAAATCTGATTCCTACAAGCGGAATCGGGAATACTCCGGCTTTTGTGAAGAATGCGGATCAGGTCATTGTTGAGATTAATCTTTTAAAACCTATGGAAATGGAAGGAATGGCAGATATTTATATGACAGAAAATCCCCCTTCCAGAAAACCTATTCCTGTAGAAACTCCGGGAGACCGGATCGGAACGCCATACATAACTTGCGGATGGGATAAAATCGCAGCAATTGTTATTACACAGATGCAGGATAAAACCAGGCCTTTGGCGGCAGTCACCGAAACGGAAAAGAAAATATCTGAGAACATCATTCAGTTCCTGAAGGAAGAAGTGAAAGCAGGCAGATTATCCAATAGTCTTCTGCCGCTGCAATCCGGAGTGGGAAGCGTGGCTAATGCTGTGCTTTATGGATTATGTGAATCGGAATTCGAGAATTTAACTTGTTATACAGAAGTGGTGCAGGATTCTATGCTGGATTTGTTGAGATCGGGAAAAGCCACGATAGCCTCTACCACATCACTCAGTCCTTCACCGGAAGCATTGGTTAAATTTGAAGAAGAAATCGAATTTTTCAAGAAAAAAATTATCCTCAGGCCTCAGGAAATCAGTAATAATCCTGAAGTTGCCAGAAGGTTAGGGGTAATTGCTATGAATACAGCCATAGAGGCCGATATATATGGTAATGTCAATTCCACCCATATCATGGGAACAAAAATGATGAATGGAATAGGCGGTTCAGGGGATTTTGCGAGAAACGCCGCTTTGACCATTTTTAGCACCGCTTCTACTGCAAAGAATGGAGAAATTTCTTCTATTGTACCAATGGTAGCTCATGTGGATCATACGGAGCATGATGTCATGGTGCTTGTTACAGAGCAAGGGTATGCTGACCTGAGAGGGCTGTGTCCTCGAGAACGGGCAATAAAAATAATTGAAAATTGTGCACATCCAGATTACCGCGAAATGCTGATGGATTATTATAAACGGGCTGATGCCTCAGGGCCAAAGCACACGCCTCATCTTTTAGAGGAAGCCTTAAGCTGGCATTCCAGATTTTTAAAAACTGGAAGCATGAAATTCTCAAAAGATAATTAACTTAAAATAAAATGAAAAGGATAGAATACAGGGAGGTTAAAAATGGAACAGAAAAATGAAATGAGTAACGCTTATATTCAAGAATATATCCAAAGGGCAAAAGAAGCTCAAGCCCAATTTGAAAAGCTCAGTCAGGAAGAAGTAAACAAGGCTGTGCGGGCAATAGCCAAGGTTGTCCATGACAATGCAGAATATTTGGCAGAAATTGCAGTAGAAGAAACCGGTATGGGGAATTACCCGGATAAGGTGGCTAAGAATAAAAATAAGGCTCGAATTATATGGAATAGCTTAAAGGACAAAAAATCCAGAGGAATTATAGAAAAGGATGCTGCCACAGGGGTAACCAAAATAGCTAAACCAATAGGAGTTGTGGCCGCTATAACACCCTGTACAAATCCCATTGTAACGCCAATGAGCAACGCTATGTTTGCATTAAAAGGCGGCAATGCCATTATTATTACACCGCATCATAAAGCAGTGAAATGCAGCAGCAAGACTGTTGAACTTATTAATGCAGAGCTGGATAAATTAGGGATGCCGAAAAATCTGATACAGATTATCGACCAGCAATCAAGAGAGAATACAAAAGCCTTGATTTCTTCGGCTGATGTAGTAATTGCGACCGGAGGAATGGGAATGGTGAAGGCTGCTTACAGTTCAGGAAAACCCGCATTGGGAGTGGGAGCTGGAAATGTACAGTGCATTATTGATAAAAACGTAAACATTTCAGAAGCAGTACCGAAGATTATCGCAGGCAGGACCTTTGACAATGGTATCATTTGCTCGGGAGAGCAATCGGTGATTTGTCCGGAGGAAACGTATGAGGATATTATGGAAGAATTCCAGAAAAACGGAGGCTATATAGTACGGGAAAGCAATGAAAAAGCTGCGCTGAGAAATGCTATATTTGTAGAAGGAGCTATGAACAGGCATGCTGTGGGGCAGTCTGTTCAAGAAATTGCAAGGCTCGCCGACATAAAGCTGCCGGAAGGTACAAAGATTATCGTAGTTGAGGCAGATGGAACAGGGGATGAGGATCTGTTAGGAAAAGAAAAAATGTGTCCGGTGATAGCGGCTTATAAATACAAAGATTTTAGAGCCGGTGTGGAAATCGCCAAAAAGAATCTGGAAGCTGAGGGAAAAGGTCATAGCGTTTCCATCCATTCTGATAACACGGTGAATATAGAATATGCCGGAGCTGAGCTATGCGTTTCAAGATTTGTAATCAATCAGGTCTGTGCCAGCAGTGCCGGGGGAAGCTTCTTTAACGGTCTTGCACCAACCAATACCTTGGGCTGTGGTTCTTGGGGAAATAATAGTATATCCGAGAATCTTGACTATAAGCATCTGATTAATGTTTCTCGAATTGCCTATAATATGCCAGATAATCATGTACCTACAGATGAGGAATTGTGGGAATTATAAGAAGAATAGAATATTATAAAGCTCTTATCCGGATGATAAGAGCTTTTAATTTGTTGATTTTTAGGCATCGCACATATTTTGTATGATTCCGCAGGCTTTATAGTTGCGAAGATCGTACTCCTCAATAGAAACCTTTTTTTCTTTTGCTAACTGGATTAAATGATGTAGAAGAGGATCCTTTTCCCAATCAGGCTTTAATAATAATTTCCACGGAACCCTTCGAAGAAGAACACGAGTAGCTTCTCCGATACCTGGTTTTATAAGATTGATATCCTGTATATTGTAATGCTTAGCTATATGATTTACTTCGTCAAGACCGGAAGGTCCTGTTGGAAGGGTATCAAATAATTGTATATCATAATCAAAGTGGTTCTCAATGGTATCAATGAATGTATAAGAAATATCCTCTTCCAGCAGAGTGGAATAAAAGGCTGCACCATGAAAATCTTGATTTTTAATGATATCCTGTCGTAGAAAAGTTCGACTGAGCAGGCCAGAAACTGTAGAATTCAGACATGAACTGGGGATTAAGATGTCTTCGTGAGTTCCGCATAGATCAGTTATGTTTGCAGGGTCAGACAGCACTGCCAGCTTTGTTGAAACTTTTGGATAATTAAACATGGCGGCGTCAAGTTCCCGCTGAATAGCCCCTTTTCCTATCCAACCATCTACAAATTGTATGCTTTCCGGGTTATGCATTGACAAAATATAGTCTATAGCGTTTGTATCAATGCCGCGTCCTCGGATAATGGATACTGCATAGTGAGCTATTGATATATTGTATTTTTTTTCCAGATAGCGTTTGATTAAAATGCCGATTGGAATCCCTGCTCTGGCAAGTGATACCAATACTATTTCCTTGCTATTATTGTTCTTAAAGAGTGAATAAATTTTTTCCGAGACCTGACAAACAGCATTCGCTGTATGCCGGGCAAAAGCTTGAAGAGAAAATTCATAAGCCTCCATATACTTTACTGAAGGACGATATTCCAAAGGAAGCATTTCCGAATAATGGACCCCGTTTTGAATCTGTTTTTCTCTTTCTAAAGTCGAAAGTGGGGGAACAAGTCCGGAGATATCCTTTAGAAGTAATGTGACGTCTTTATCTAAATAAGTACTTTTCATGATGACCTCCATGTTATTTTTATAATATTTCTACAGTCATTTTGACGGAGGAAATGATGCAAGGAGAGGAAGCCGGAGGTATCTTCGGTAGAATCAGTAGTGACAAAAACATAATCATAAGCGGATAAGTTATATAAATACGTGATTCGTTCTTCAGAATAAAAGCTGCTTAAAGAATAACGGCTTTTAATGGGGTAATCCATATGGGAGCACGGCAGTATGGGGCTTCGTGTAGTTGCATGAAAAAAAACAGCGTTGTTTTTTGTATTCATTTCAAGAAAGTGGCCAAAATGAAGACCGGGATACATAAATTCTTCAGTGCCCAATACTAATATTTTTTTATTACTTATCTTAGCTAAACTAAAGAAAGTATAAATTTGTTCTGAAAAATAGTCGCAGCACTGAATATAGTTTTGTATATCCACTCCTTTACGGGTATCTAAATAATTATTTAGATATAATTGGGAATAGGAAGGAGTTAAATCACAAGAAAAGGTACTATCCGTATTATGCCCATAGGAATAACGGGATAATATATCATCATAATTATAGTGAGGCACGGATAAGAGAAAATGGCATTGAATATTTTTATTTAATAATTCTTCCAATTTTTTTGCCGGCATTCCGTTTAATATAGAGGCAATACCGAATCTTAAATTTAATTCCGGATACGTTTTCTCTAGGACTGCTATTACATTTTCTACGGTTTTTCCGGTAGTCACTTCATCTTCAGCAAAAATAATCAGGCTGTTCTGAACAAGAACTCTATCAAGAAAGTTTTTTTCCAATTTTTGCTCTGTTGCATGGCTATGCTCTTCAGAGAAAAAAAGGTAGCTGGAACTTTCTATGGTTTCCCTAGTCGTATGTATATAGTTTACTTTATACGGAGCGTAATCGGCTAAAATTGCCCCCAGTGCCGTTGCTGTTTCGGCAAAACCAATAACCAGTACATTTTCTATTTCTGTGTCATAAGAGGAAAAGACTTTATTGGCCAGCTCTCGGATTAATTTTATTGTTTTTGCCGGTGAAACGGGAAGGTGTTTTCCTTGAAGAGGATTGACTAATAAAAATTTTCTTTTATTGTTGTTTTCCCGTTTAGCAATGTTTAATATATCTTTTTCTGTATAATTCATTTATTTTACTCCATGTATATATGCCAGCAGAACTTGTTTCTTTGCCCAATTGGTATGTGTCTTTATTTCATTCATTCTGGTGCCAGCAGAACTTTTGGATACTTGCAGCAAAGGATCGCTGAAGGTTAATATTTTCAGTGCATCGTCCAGATCATGCTGATTTGCTTTCAGACAATGATTAACAATCTGGATTTGATTGGGATGAATAATTGTTTTACCGATAAATCCATTTAAAAAATCCATACGGATTTCAGCTTCTAATCCTGACTGCCAATTGTTATTCTCATCGGCAAAATATTCCCAGACAGGTCCGGAAATCACAAAATCTTCAAAAAATGTCGTGACGATATCACTTAATATATTTGAAATGGGACGTATGTGATAGATTGTTTCATTTGCATTCCTTCTAATACCCAGGGCGTGACATAAATCATTGCCCCCAACTCTCATATTTAACACGTATGGTTTATATGGAATAAGTTTTTCTCGTATGGAAGACAGCAGAACGGCTCTGGTTGAAAGAGGAATGATATCCAGGCTTTCTAATATGGGCAGCATATATATTTTTTTTTCAGAAGTCTGATTTATTTTCATTATCCGCTCAATATATAAATCAGCATTTTCTAAAGAAAACTTAGGCAAAATAAAGCCTTTCAGAAATACGGAGCTCTGATCTCAAGCATTATAAATTTTAGTTATCTGGTCAGGATGTCGAACTCGACTAAAT
>DKLE01000255.1 GCA_002455605.1 Firmicutes bacterium UBA6648 | reverse complement strand
GACGGAACTCCGTTGACCGGATCAACTGCCATGGTAAAAGGCCTGGCTGCATCAGATGAAGGAAAAATCACGGCAGCAGCAACAGGAACTATTATCAATGCAGGAAGCACAGTCAATACAGCGGCAGTAAACGGAGACGCAGAGCTGCTGAAAAACTATACTGTTCTTGAACAGCTGGGAACACTGACGGTGACAGCAAAAGAAGCAACAATCACAGTGAAATCAGCAAGCAAGAATTACGGAGAAAGTGATCCGGCATTTGAAGGAACAGTCAACGGTCTGATCAACGAAAGTGATCTGGGAACCGTGGTGTACACAAGAACCAATGCTTCGGTTAATGCGGTAGGAAACTACGAAGGAGTATTAACAGCAGAGTACACGGAGAATGGTAACTATAAAGTTACTGTAACACCAGCAGACTTTGAAATCAAAGCACTGGATATGAGTGTAACCGCAGAAGGCTATGAAGGAATCTATGACGGAAAGACGCATGGAATCACTGTAAATGCACCGGAAGGGGCAGAAGTAACCTTTGAAAAGGGAAATGAGTTTACTGATGCAGGAAACTATACAGTGAACTACAAAGTGACCAAAGAAGGGTATAAGACAGTAGAAGGAAGTGCGGATGTAAAAATCGCCAAGAAATCCATAACTTTAATTGCCGGAAGTGCCAGCAAAACTTATGATGGAACCGCGTTAACGACAACCGCTTATGCTATTTCTGAAGGTGCAATTGTAACAGGACAGAGTATCGCAGTAACAGTTACAGGAAGTCAGATCGAGGTTGGTTCTACGTCAAGTGCTATATCTGCTGTTGCTATAACAGACTCTAATGGAATTGACGTAACTCCAAATTATGAGATTACAAAAATGCAAGGAATTCTTACCATTAATAAGAGAAGCAGTGGCGGCGGCGGCAAAAATCCGGGAGGAAATAACAATACCACTGACATTATTGATGAAGAAGTTCCATTAGCTGGTGTTCCTGAACTTAACAAAACAGACCATTTTAATTATGTTAAGGGATATGAGGACGGCACTGTAAGACCATTAAATAATATAACAAGAGAAGAAGTAGCAACAATCTTCTACAGATTACTGACAGATGCTTCAAGAGCTGTATATTTTTCACAAGAAGAAGATTTCAGCGATATTGCTAGCAGCAGATGGTCATTAAATGCTATTGCTACTCTTGCTAACGGTAAAATTCTAACCGGTTATGAAAATGGAACCTTTGGAGCAACAAGACCAATTACGAGGGCAGAATTTGCGGCAATTGCTTCCAGATTTGATACTCTTGAAGAAAGCACTGATAATCAATTTAGTGATGTTTCAAATCATTGGGCAAAGTCATACATTAATTCAGCAGCCAAAAAGGGTTGGATTAATGGATACAATGATGGAACCTTTAAACCGGATCAGTATATTACCAGAGCAGAAGCTATGACACTGATAAATAGAGTGCTTGAAAGAAGGGTGGATGCAGACGGATTAATAAACGGCTACAAAGTATTCCCGGATAATAAGCAGAATTCATGGTACTATTATCAGGTAGTTGAAGCTACCAATAATCATAAATATGCTGACAGAGAAAACATAAGCGATATGGAAAAATGGACTGAAATTTTAAGTGATAAGACTTGGAATGAATAGCCTGCAAAAATATCCAAATTAATTGTGTTTTAGTAATTTATGTTATATAATGAAATCGTATAAGTATTTTCATATTTATACGATTTTGTTTTCTATGGAAATGAAGGTATAGAATTTAAATATGGGAAATACAACACAAATTGACAAGCAACTTAAAATTTATATGTTGGGAAGATTTGCGCTTGAATATGATGGAAAAACCATGATAGAAGATGAGGGCAAGATTCATAAAGTGTGGACTTTACTCGGTTATCTGATAGCTAATCATAACAGAAAACTGGGAGCTCAAGAATTGCCTGAACTTTTATGCAGTGATGACAGGAGCAGCGACCCTGTAAAAGCCGTGAAAAATTTAGTTTATCGATTACGGTGTGTTCTATCAGACAGCGGACTTCCGAAAGAGAACTATATTGTGCAGACAGGCGGTATTTATAGCTGGAACAATGATTTGAGCTATGTTATAGATACGGAAGAGTTTACAGAGGCCTATAATAAAGCCAGGGTAGTTTCTTATGATCCTGAAAAGTCTATTGAATTTTATCTTCGGGCCATTTCTATATATAAAGGTAAATTCTTACCGCATGCAGCTTACGACGAATGGGCAGTAAATGCCACAACATATTACCATAGGTTATTTACAGACAGCATTATATCTCTTTATGAACTTTTAGATAAAAAAGAATCCTATGAACCAATGTTGTCTGTATGCAAAAAGGCTTTAGATATTGATGCCTATGATGAAGATGTTTATCGCATATATATTCGGTGTCTGACCAAATTGGGGAAACATAAGGAAGCATTAGCAGCGTATGAAATCATTACGAATAGATTGTATGATGAGCTTGGAGTCAACCCGTCTAAAGAATTGAGAAGCCTTTATCGAGATATTATTAAGACTTTGAAAAGTGTAGAAACGGATTTAATTGCTATTAAAGAAGATTTGAATGAGGGAGGCCGTGCAGAGTGCAGTTATTTTTGCGAATATCAGATTTTTAAAGATATTTATAGATTTATTGCAAGACGTGTCAACAGAACCGGCGAATCTATTTTTATAATGCTTTGTAC
>DKLE01000041.1:4393-14373 GCA_002455605.1 Firmicutes bacterium UBA6648 | reverse complement strand
TCAGACAGAGAATAAAAAAAGGACCAGAAAACAAAAATTAAAACTAGCTTAGGAAGATATTTTTTAAATATTGTCTTCAATGAAACTTCCTTATCGGATCGCAGCAAAAAAGCACCGCTCAACATGACAAAGATTGGGACTCCCGGCCGGGACAATGCAGCCAGCTTTACAGACTGCTGCCATTGAAGATATTCTTCCACGGAAGCAGGAGCCTTGTTTACGTATTGTACCGAGAGATGCAGCATAACGATCAGATATGCTGCCAATATACGTAATATATCGTAATTTATCAATCTTTCTGATATACGTTGAGTTTCCATGAAAGCCTCCCAGTTCATACTAGTTGAATCCAATTAATGGATATTAAAATAATTATAATAGCAGATAAGAGACACTGCAATATATATCGGTAAGATATAATAAAACTTTAATTTAATTTCTGCATGACGAAGCATGCAGTGAGAAGCTTTGGGTAAAAGAACAAAAACTATTGCAAAATTTGTTCAAATATCTTAATATGACAGAATGTAGTATGTCCTCAGCTTACATAAACATCAAAGCTAATGCAAGCTGACGGGCGGTAGGGCGCATGAGGCGCAAAGCAGGAGATATTACTTATTTTAATCCGGAAGACCGGAATGTAGGCGTGTAGTTTAGGAGGAAAATTGAATATGACGCAATTAATTACGACGATTTCATTGGCTGTGTTTATTGTCATTATGCTGAGCATAGGAATAATAAGCACGAAAAAAGCAGGAACAGTAGAGGGATTCTTGCTGGGAGGCCGCAGTATGGGGCCCTGGTTATCGGCTTTTTCTTATGGGACTTCTTATTTCTCAGCAGTAATCTTTATAGGCTATGCGGGGATGCATGGATGGAACATCGGACTGGGAAGTATGTGGATCGGTGTGGGCAATGCAGTTTTAGGCTGCTGGCTGGCATGGAAGGTGATGGCAAAGAGAACAAGAAATATGACCAGAGAACTGAATGCAAGAACAATGCCTGAATTTTTTTCTGCCCGATATGATTCAAAGGGCATGAAGCTTTTTTCAGCCATAATCATTTTTGTATTTTTAATACCGTATTCAGCTTCTGTGTATAAGGGGCTGGGAACCATGTTTAGTGCTATTTATGAAGGCGCGGATCCGGCAGTTTGTATGTTTATGGTGGCTGCTCTGACCGGAGTTTATTTGGTTTTGGGAGGTTATGTGGCCACTGCTCTGAATGATTTGGTACAAGGACTTATTATGATAATAGGTCTTGTGGCTATGATTATAATATTGGTTAACCGGCCGGAAGTAGGGGGATTTTCGCAAATTATTCCGAGATTATCTGCTATTGATACACAGCTTGTAGATTTAACCGGAGGGAACAGTGCTTCATTTTTAATTACCAATATACTGCTCACCAGCTTCGGTGTATGGGGGCTTCCTCAAATGGTACATAAATATTATGCGGTAAAAGATGAGAGCAGTATAAAGATTGCAACTATAATTTCTACTTTGTTTGCACTTTTTATCGGAGCAGGAGCATATTTTACGGGGTCTCTTTCCAGATTATTTCTTCCCACAGCAGAAAATGGGATGCCGGATGTGGCCGGAGGCTTTGACGGAGTTATGCCCAGTCTCTTGATTCAATCGCTTACTTCCAATGTATTTTCAATCATTGTTTTGAGTGTGATCCTGCTGCTGCTTTTGTCGGCATCCATGTCTACTCTTTCGGCTATTGTTTTGTCTTCAAGCTCGGCGGTTTCCGTGGACTTGATAGGAGAGGTAAAGCCAAATATAAAGGATAAGCAACAAATGGTTATTATGAGATTTCTATGCATTTTATTTATCAGCTTGTCTTTCATCTTTGCAACCATGAATATTTCTTTTATTGTAAATTTGATGTCCTTTTCCTGGGGCGTTGTGGCTGGTTCCTTTATAGGGCCGTTCCTTTGGGGTATTTATTCCTCTAAAGTAACAAAAGCCGGTGCATGGGCGGGTTTGCTGAGCGGAACAGTTGTAGTGGGCGGTGCAATGATATATTTTTGCAGTACGGTGGGCTTCGCAGAGGCTAAGGCTTTAGCCCCTCAAATGGGGGTTGCAGCCATGCTTGTTTCTATTATAAGCGTCCCGCTAGTCAGTAAAATAATGAAATAATATAAAATAATTTGAGAGAAGACTGCTTGGATAGAGCAGTCTTTTTTATGGTAGACAGTCTTTAAAGCAGGATATATAATGGAAATATATGCGTAAGCATGTAACTCTAACGTCACAGGGATGAGAGGAGGTTAAGAAAGTGATAAAGAAAAAAATACTGGCGGGAATGCTGTCAGCAGTACTGGTTTTAACAACCAATGTGGGCTTCGCGTCGGCGGATACGGATAAATTTACGGATATTAACGGACACTGGGGGCAGTCAATTATCAATGAAGCGGCTTCTTTAGGCATTGTAGGGGGCTATCCGGAGGGTAATTTTTTGCCGGATAACCTGATGAAGAGGGAAGAATTTTATAAACTGATTGTCAATGTATTAACCGTTAAGCCGGATACTGCCAATACTGCGGTTTCCTTTAAGGATGTAGATCCTATTGAATGGTATGTACCCACGATCAAAACTGCTGTGGCGGCAGGCATAACAAAAGGGTATGAAGACGGAGCTTTCGGCGTAGGGCAGATGATTTCAAGACAAGAGGCAGCCAAAGTTGTGGCCTCTGTTATATCAACAGAGAATCTGGATACCTCTAAGAATGCTTCAACAGCTAAGGATGCCGCAATTATAGGAGAATGGGCCCTGCCTTATGTAAATATCATGTTTCAAAAAGGATATATGCAGGGAGATAATGAGGGAAACTTCAGACCCACTATGGCTTTGACAAGAGCGGAAGCGGCGACACTGCTGTTAAATGTAAAAAAGAAAGAAACAGTTATAAAAGGCCCGGGAGCTACTGGGGTTACACCAGCTCCTGAGACTACTACGCCTACAGGAACGGCAGGCTGCCAACGAGCTCACTCGGTGACCGCCGGAGCTTTTACCGTAGGGACAGGGACTGCAAAGGACCCTTATGAAGTGTCAACAGAGGCCCAGCTCAATCACATACGGATACATATGAGTGAGGGCGGTTATTATAAATTAACAAAAGATATCAAGATTACTTCTGATTTTGCTACGACAGTGCCGAATACCTCAACAAGTGCGCCAAATTGGAGCGAGGGCAATTTCGAACCTATCGGCACAGAGGATAATCCTTTCGTGGGCAATTTTGACGGAAACAGCCACAGCATCAGCGGGTTGAATATAACAGGTACGGTTAAAGGCAGTACGGAACTGGGAAATATAGCTGGGCATGCAGGGCTTTTCGGATATGTGGATTCAAAAAGTACCATTGACGGCTTAACGATTGAAAAATCCACCATAAAAGGCTCCGCTTATGTGGGTGGAATTGTAGGATATAATAAAGGAAGCATAACAAATTGTGTATTGGGATCAGACAGTACTGTTACAGGGCAAAGCAATGTGGGAGGTATCGTCGGATACTCCAAACAGAACATAAAGAGTAATATTAACAAAGGAACTGTGGAAGGAACCAGTACAAATACCGGGGGTATAGTCGGTACTATGGACGTGGAAGGCGATGCTTTGTATAGTTGTGTAAACAAAGGCACCGTAAAAGGTAAATCAAAGACTGGGGGTGTAGTTGGATATATTGCAGCTTCTTCCGCGACTGTCAACATTGAAAAGTGCAGTAATGCAGGAAAAGTAAGCAGCTCTGCTAATTTCGCAGGAGGTGTGGCCGGACAGGTAGACGGTTCGTCTTATGGAGTTTATATCACAGATTGCTATAACACGGGAGAACTTTCCGGGGAAGGAGCTAACGGCGGGGTTATCGGATATGCTAAAGGGGACAGGACTAAAATAAGTGATTGTTACAATACTGGAGAAATAAACGGAAAAAATTCCGGCGGTATAGTAGGAAGCAACGAAGGTGACATAGAAAAATGCTATAATAAAGGAAAAATTATTGCAGATACGGAAGCGGGAGGAATTGTAGCCTATCAGAATACGGGAGAAGGGCGCATCCAAAAATGTTATAATGACGGAAACGTAACTGCTAATTCCAATGCTGGCGGTATTGCAGGCTTAAGCAAAGATAAAATTTTTAATTGTTACAATACAGGAACGATTAAAGCCACAAATTCAGCAGGAGGATTGACAGGATTAAACTATGCACCCATTCAACGTTCCTATAATGCCGGAGAGGTAAAGGGAAGCAACGGGATTGGCTCGTTAACAGGCAGGAATAGAGCTAAGCTTACAAATTGTTTTTGGTTGACAGGAACCTGTGACACAGATATAGGAGCTGAAGATTCCGGATCTTCAAAGAGTATTGTTATGAAACTTTCAAAAGAACAGCTTTCGGGACAAGTAAAAGTAAAATTAGATGACGGTTTTCAATTGTTGACCAATTACCTAAATAATAAAGATACTTCAAAAGTCTGGGAATATACTTACAGGATTGAAGAAGCTGCTACCAGTGAGAGCTCTTCTGTCATTTCTGATGGCGGAGGTGTTGTCCCTCCAATTTCCATTTCTACTACGGATGAAAAAGGCAATGTAATTAGTCCATCTGATCTAAATTCCGGATACATTTATCCAAGCTTAATCGATTTAAAAAGATAAAATAATATTGTAACATCTATGTAATAGACTTCACTTTATACTTTGGTATAATAATGAAATAGAGTAAATAATTCAGGAGGAGATTAAGATGATTAAAAAGAAGTTAACGATATTGGCAATATCGGCATTAATGGTTATGTGTAGTGGGGTATCTGCATTGGCTGTAGATTATGGCAGCTGGAATTCAGGGAATATATATCCCCAGGATGTGATGAATACTGAGTTTCTTACACCTGTTAAATTTTTAATGGACAAAAAAGTTATAACAGGGGATCAAGATGGATTATTTCATCCTGAAAAAAATATTTCCAGAGCAGAATTTGCTACTATGATGGCAAAGGCCACGAATAATATCAATGAGCTTGATATAGTGGCAAAGAAAAACTATTATAATGATTTAAGTGGATATGACTGGGCAAAAGGTTATATAAATGCATGTGCAAAAGCCAATTTAATTCAAGGAGTTGGCAATGAAAAATTTGCCCCGGGCAAAGAAGTTACTTATGCGGAAGTTATCACTATTATAATCAGAAGTAAAAATCCATCTGCTGTGACTGCGGGTACTTGGCCGGATAATTATATTCAATATGCCCAAATGAATATGAACAGTATGATTGGCGATCGCAACATCACAAATTGGTCTGCTCCGGCAACAAAAGGAGATGTAGCAATTATGCTTTATAGGAGTATGCCGAAGAGCAGTAACTAGAAGGAGGGGAAAAGTAAAAATGAAAAAGACATTAAAAATGATTTCTTTAATACTGGTCATGACCGTATTGGCCAGTACCACGGCATTTGCCGGTGCGGTTCCTGCGGATATAGCCGGAACCAACTGTGAAGAAGCGGTGAAAACCTTGGTTGAAGCAGGAGCTATTACCGGGGATACCGATGGAAAGTTTCACCCGGAGGAGAATTTAACGAGAGCTCAGGCTTGCATTATTATAGTTAAAACTATTGATCCGCCGGCGTCCTTAGTAAACGGTACGGCGACTCAGGCTGCATCAAAGGCTGGATTTACAGATCTTAAAGGTTACAGCTGGGCTGCCGGTTATATTGCCTATGCGGTAGAGCATGGTATTGTAAAAGGGTACCCTGATGGGACTTTTAAACCAGGAGTAAATGTGAGCAGCAATGAAATGCTGACCATGGTGCTTAGAGCGGCCGGGTATACAGAAGATAAGATTGGTGCTAATTGGCCGGCTGACTATATCACGAAAGCTAAAGAAGTAGGAATTTTAAAAGGCATTGAAGAAACCTATCCGGAGACGTCAACTAAAGGGATGGCAGCTCAGATGACGTTTAATCAGATGGAAGCATTAAAAGCCATGGCTCCGGTTCTTACAGATGATCCCCAGGGGACTAAAGAAGATCAGCCGAGCAATATTCCCTTAAACACAGGGATGGTTTTCGCTACAGGAAGCTTCGACAGCAATTTAACAACTTTTGCAGGTAAGGCTGTTTCAAAAAGTACAGAAATATATACATATAGCACTAAAAAAGAGTACAGTAAGGATATGAAGTTCTCAGATAAGGAAGATGCTTACCGAAAAGATACTTTATATAAGTTTAAGGATGCAAAGACCCCCGCATGGTATCTTGTAGAAGGCGATAAAATTACAAAAATGATTTTACCTAGAGATACAGGCTTTAGCGGTAATGTATATGGGGTGATTAATGGCACCTGCACCGATACAAATGTAAATGACGAAGCAGTGACAGGTTTTGAGACCTTAACAGCTACGAAGGCTATTACATGGTTTGGAAAGAAAGGGCTTACAATTCCAACCTTAACAGCTGGAGACGGACAGTTGTATGAATTAAAAACTTCTGATGGAGAAGTTCAGAATGTGGCAACGGCTGATTCTCCAAAAGGAAAGGTTTTTAATGAATTGACCACCAGCAAAGCATGGACAGCTGTTAATGAATACAGCGACAATGTTATCACAACTTCAAACGGACTTATTTCGGTAAAGAGAAATGCGTCTATTTATGTTTGGGATGAAAAGAAGAATGAATATAAAGCAGGAAGTCTTTCCAGCGTTAAAGCCGGTAAAGAAGTGAGAGCTTACGATGTCAGTGACGACGATGCTGTAGAAGCGGATGTTGTAATTGTTAAATAATGTAATTAATATAGAGCTTAATAATTGGTAAACTTATTTAATATATTATATAAGTGGAGGTTTATATAAGGCAGTATTAGAGAAGATGTTAGCAAGTAGGTAATGGGAGTGAGCCTTGTGCTTGCCTGACGGCATCAATTTTAATACTGCTTTTTTATACTTCTTTAAACGTTAATACTCTTGTAATATTGCTGTAATAGACTTATTCAATTTTTTTGGTATAATAACAACATACGATATACCAAGAAATAGTCTATTTATCTCTAAAGGAATGACTGTGAATGTGTATTACAGTTATGTTACATTTCCTTTAATGGGTTGACTGACATATTTCCTAGAGGGTATAATTCACTGTGATAGGATATGAGCAAAGGTATCTTTGTGTCCATAACCTATTCATAATGTCAAATTATCTTCAGAAGGGGAAGGTGGTTTGCTCACAGTAAAACAACAGAACCCCTTCGAAGAACAATTTAAAGGAGGAATATTAGAAATGAAGAAAGTACTTTCATTTGTGCTGATTTTAGCACTAGTACTATCCAGCTTCTCAATGGCATTCGCTGGTTCTTCAACTGAGCTTAAATCTCTAAGCGACGTTGCAGGAAACAAGAACGAAGAAGCTATTGAAGTTGCTTACGATTTAGGTATCATAACTGGTAACCCAGACGGTACATTCCAACCAGAAAAAGCTGTAACAAGAGCAGAGTTTGCTGCTATGATTACAAGAGCTTTAGCTATCCCTCAGAGTGCTCTTGCAGGATATGCTAACACTAGCTTTAAGGATACAACAGGTTATACTTGGGCTGTTCCTTATTTAGCTTTCTGCAACTCAAAGGGTATCATGCTTGGTGACGGTGCAGGAAATGCAATGCCTGGCAAGACAATCACTGTAAACGAAGCTGTAACTATGGCTCTAAGAGCAGTTGGTTACACTGCAAACAGTTCAGAATTAGTTGGTGTTTGGCCTTCAAACTACGTTACTAAGGCTCAGGAATTAGAGCTTTATGATGACGTAGCTAAAGATGCAACTGGTGTTGACAAGGCTAATGCTGCTCAGGTTATCTACAACGTTTTAGGCGTTCAGAAGGTTGCTGTTAATTCTGACGGAGAAACTAAGAAGCTTTGGGATGTAGAACCAAATGCTAACAAGAATATTGACGGTAAAGCAACAACTCTTCTTTCATCCGGTCTTAACTGCAAGACTGATGGTAATCAGGTTGTAACTCGTTCTGACTGTGATGATTCATTAATCAACATGGCTAAGCACGTTGGTAAGTATGGTGCTGTTTACAGAAACTCTGATGACGAAGTTGTAGCATTCATTAATGATTCAGATACATTAGTTGGTAGATTCTTTGTTGATGGCAGCGCTATTAAATTCAAGACTACTGCTGATGAAAAGGATTATACTATTGATAACTCAAAGAGCACAACAATTGCAGCTGTTTTATTAAACGGTGACAATGTTGGCGGTGGAGACTCTACAACAATCGGCGCTATTGCTGACCTTCAGCATGATTCTGTTGCTGATAAAGAATTTGCAATCAGTGTTGATTTAAGCGGAAAGACAATTAAAGAAATCTATGGTGCTACTGAATGGAATGTTTCTACTGCAGACCAGATTGATGCTGCAGATATTTCAGACATCAAGGATGACCAGAGCTTATTGTCAGTTGACTTTGCTCTTGATGATGATGACAACATCGACTACACTCAGTTCCAGCTAGTTGGTGTTAAGAGCTTAAGTGATATCAAGGCTGACCATATTGTTTATGTATATCAGGACAGCGATAAGGAAATCGTAAGAATTGAGGTTGGTACTGAAGTTGTTACTGGTGTTGTAAAGAACTTTAAGAATGCTAAGAGCGATATTGCAACTAAATTTGCAATCGGAGCTAACACTTATAAGAATGCTGCTGAAGTTGTAAACGGTGATGCTGACGGCGGAAGTGCTATCGATGATGGCGATGTATCAGATGACGTTAAGGCATACTTAGATGCTAGAGGCTTCGTATACGACTTTGAGAACAATACAAAAGCTGATAACTATGCAGTAGTTGAAAAAGCAGGTACAACAGGAATTGATGATCAGGTTAAGTTAATGCTTTCAGATGGAACTGAAAAGACTTTCACTTTCGATGAGTCTGAAGATGATTGTGGAACTTTATCTGCAGTATCAGTAATCGGATATGGATTAAATTCTTCCGGAGAAATTACTGAAGCTAATAAACTTTTCGTAACTACTTCTTCAATTAAGCTTTCAAGTAAGAATGTAGTTGACCAAATTGTTAGTCCTGCAACAATGGGTGCATCTACAGTTAAATCTGCAGATCTGACTTCAATGGAAGCACTTGGTGCTAAGATCGCTTCTGATTGTGTAGTATTTACAGTTGATGACGAGGGTGATTATGACGTAACTACTATTGATAAGGTAGAAGTTGGTGAAGTAATTACTGGAGCAATGCTTCTGTTCGAAGAAAACAACGATAAGACTATTAAGTCTGATTATAAGGTTGTTGCAATGTTAATTCCTGATACAATGGCTAAGGGCGGCGACAAATCATATGCAGTTCTTAACGAGAAGAATGCTGATTCAAATGATGATGGCGATAAAGTATGGCATGTAATCGGATACAAAGATGGTGCTAAACTAGATGCCTTGACTGATGATAAGAGTGCATTTGGTAGCGGTAATTATGTTGCTCCAGTTTATAAGAAGTCCGGTGCAGATGCAGGATTTAACGCTGGTGTTGCTTTATACGAAGTAAAGGTTGATGCTGCTGGTGTTGTTACTGACGGTAAATTGGTTGATTCAACTTCGACTTCAGCTAAGGCTTATAAGGTAGGCGACTTTACAGTTACTAAGGCTGATAACAGAAAGTCAGTTACAGGTACTCAGAGATATGCTCTTTCTGACAAGGTAGTAATCTATCAGGTAACTAAAGACGATGAATATAAAGTATTTAGCGGAAACCTAAAAGAAGGTGACTTTGTAAGATTATATGAAACTGATGACGATGAAGACGGATTTGATTTCGTAATCATGGCTAGACCTTCAGATTTCTAAAAACTTATAATCAAATAAAAAATAAAAGACGGGTTAAACCCGTCTTTTATTTTTTAAATTTATTCATTAATGAAATGATGTATGATTTGATTTACATGCTTTAAGCCTATTATTTCTTGAAATTTTTA
>DKLE01000041.1:3526-4140 GCA_002455605.1 Firmicutes bacterium UBA6648 | reverse complement strand
TAATATGTATAATAAATGTTAGATATAAATTAAATAAATAGAAATGGGGAAATGATGTAGTTGATTCACAAAGGTATTATTAGTACGGCAATTGGAATGGTAGTGCTTACACTTATATCAAAGATATTGGGATTTATTCGGGAGATGGTTTTAGCGGCCTGTTTTGGGACAAGTTATATCGTCGATGCATATGTGATGGCATCTACTATATTGTCTGTTTTATTTGGAGGGCTTGTTATGGCCATATCAACGGTATATATGCCTATGTATTCAGAAATTGTAGAGGCCAAAGGAAATAGGGAAGGGGACTACTTTACAAGCCAGATTATAAAAATAATAAGCAGTATTACTATATTGATATCAATAATAGGTATTTGTTTTTCTAAAGAAATCGTTGCTTGTTTTGCTAGCGGATTTCAAGGTGAGACCGCGCAATTGGCCAGTATGTATGTTAAGATTATATTTTCATATATAGTTTTTTCTTCTATAGCTTCGATTTTCGAATCATATTTACAATACAAAGGAGTTTTTTTTCCGCAAATTATTGGTGGTTTTTTTGTTAGCATATCCATTATTATATTTATCTTTATTAGCTTCTATGTAAGTTACTATTA
>DKLE01000041.1:0-3403 GCA_002455605.1 Firmicutes bacterium UBA6648 | reverse complement strand
GGCATTCGGCATGCTAATAGGATATGCTTTACGATTTATAATCATAGCCGGAATTTGCCGTAAAAAAGGTTTTCAATATGTAAAGACTAAGCGGCTAGAAAAAAAGCCATTAAAAAAAATTGTATTTTTGGCCTTTCCTACTTTTATAGGGGGGTATATTACGTATATTAATCTATTTGTAGATAAAACTTTAGCCTCTAAATTGGTTGAGGGAAGTATTTCTGCTCTAAATTATGCTTCTTTACTAAATACTATGATTGTGGGCATAACTATCACTATTTTATCTACAATTATATATCCTAAGCTGACCCGAGCTAATACCCTGAATCAATCAGAATTGTTTAACTCCTTGACACAGACTGGAATCAATTTGATTGCAATTATTGCTATACCGTTTTCTTTGGGAGCAATATTATACGCTGAACCTATAGTTTCCCTTATCTATGAAAGGGGTGCTTTTGATGTGTTAGCATCCTCTATGACAGCGGATGCATTTAGATATTATGCTGGAGGACTAGTCTTCATGGCTGCAAATGATTTCATATTAAAAATATACTATTCAATGAGTAATATGAAAATCCCTATGTATTGCGGCATTATAAGTGTTATAATAAATATATTTGGAAGTTTAATTCTAGTAGGTCCAATGAAACATAACGGGTTAGCATTAGCTACTAGTATAGCGTTATGTATTAATACACTGCTTTTGATATTGGGTCTTAAAATAAAATATAATCACATAAAAATTATTGGATCAAAGTTAAAATTTATAAAAATAATTTTGTCAGGTGTTCTATCTGTAATTTTATCATTATGTGTATTCATACTCCTCAAAAGTCTTGTTTGTGAGATAGTTGCACTAATAACTTCCATTGCGACTGCTATAATTATATATATTATTTTGCTTAGATTATGTAAAATAGAAGAAGTGATAATTTTAAGGAAAGTAATGGAGAGATAAGAGAAATATATGTGAAAAGGGTGAATCATTATGAAAATTTCATTTATTATGCCTACGTATAATGATGGAAGTACAATCGAAGACTCTATAAATTCCTTGATAGAGCAAAGTAATCAAAACTGGGAGTTAGTTTTAGTGAATGACGGCTCTGATGATGAAACAGAGAATATAATAACACGTAAGTATAGTCACTATCTTGGGAATAAAATAAAATATATTTATCAAGATAATGGAGATCAGCTAAATGCAATAATTAAGGGGATAGAGTATATTTCGGGAGAGTATGTGATGATTTTTCATTCAGATGATTTATTGCCACATAAAATGTTTTTGGAGAACGTTTTAACATATATAAATAAATATCCTCAAGCATCCTTTTTTTTAGGGGACTTGATTTTAATAAACCAATATTGTAAAACTATAGGACATAGAAAGATTAAGAAATACGATTTGAACGAGCAATTGAAAGTAAAATTACTATTACATTTAGGCAGAAATTTGTTATGTGATGTAGGCATATTTACAACGGGTTATTTTAAAAATATAGTATATAACAATTATTTAATGTGGAATATGCCATTTTGGGTCTACGATGAA
Organism: Firmicutes bacterium UBA6648; assembly: GCA_002455605.1. Classification (GTDB taxonomy): domain Bacteria; phylum Bacillota; class Clostridia; order Peptostreptococcales; family Anaerovoracaceae; genus Aminipila. The sequence goes on along the minus strand of DKLE01000041.1, from coordinate 1,845 downwards.
CCTGGAAGTATTAAATCAAAGAATATTGAATGGTATAAATTGCCGGAACCCATTTTGAAATATAGAATAAGTGATAGCAATTACTTCAATAGTGATATAGGCGTTCTAAATGTTTTAAATGGGGAATTAAGAACTTTAGCTTCTTTATTAAAAACTTATGACATTCCTGCTTTTAAAGCCCAATTTATAGTCTACAACTTTATGGAAAAAATCAACTTAGGGAAATTCTATAAAGTATGGTATAAGAAAAGAAGTTTTAAAGCACAAGAAAAAATATTAAATTTAGCTGTGCATTTAAGACTAAAAGATAAACTGCAAAATAACTTATACTTTAAAGCTATAATTGAATTTTATAAGAGAAAGAGTGATAGAATAATTTGCATTGCCAAAATTCCAGAGGATATTAATATTTATTATGGGAAAGATATGCGTAATTTTAATAAAAAATTGCAATTGGGTACTTTGGAACCATTTTACTGCGATTTTATGAGTGAGATGAAAAAGGGATTTCGTATAATAAAAATTAGGAGTGAAGATGAAAACAAACTAATAGCTATTTTAAAATTTTTTGATATATATGATTGGGTTGATATAGTTAAAGAATAAGAAAAAAGGATAATGAAATGATACCAAAAAAAATACATTATTGCTGGTTTGGAAAAAGTGAATTGCCTAGACTTTCTAGAGAATGCATAAAAAGCTGGGAGAAACATTTACCGGAATATGAAATCATAAGATGGGATGAAAGTAATTTTGATGTGAATAGCGTACCTTATGTAAAAGAAGCATATGAAAATAAAAAATATGCTTTTGTAAGTGATTATGTTCGATTATATGTTATGTATCATTATGGTGGAATCTATATGGATACAGATGTGGAAGTTATATCTTCCCTGGATCCTTTTTTAGAGAATAGAGCTTTTTCGGGGTTTGAAAGCGAAGGTATCATTCCAACTGGAATTATGGCCTCGGAAAAAGGGTTCAAGCTGTTTGAAGAATTTCTTGAATACTATACAAATCGAGTCTTTGTAAAAGCGGACGGCTCATTAGACATGACAACAAACACAGTTATTATGACAAATATACTCAAAGGAAAAGGCTTTATCCCAAATGGACAATATCAAGAGATAGAAGGATTTGCTTTATATCCAAAGGACTTTTTCTGCCCGCTTGAGATGGGCAGTAAGCGTCTGAAATTGACTGATAATAGCACTACAATTCATTATTTTTCCGCATCATGGTATACTCCTAAAATGAAAATTAAAAGTAAAGCAGCACGATTTATTAGAATAATTATTGGCGTTAACACTTTTAACAAAATAATAGCCAAACTTAACATTAAAACTAATACATAAGGAAAAGCAGTATGAAAAAGATTTGTTATGTTACAACGGTGGCTTCTACGATTAAAGCATTTTTTGTAGAAACTTTGGAAGCCTTAATAGGGGAAGGCTACGATATTACTGTCATTTGTAATTGTGATGAAGATATCTATGACATCTTACCTGAAAACGTAAAATTTATATCAGTAAAAATGAATCGTGGTATTGAAATTATCAGTAGCTTTAAAGCTATAAAAACGTTTTATAAGATTTTTAAAAGAGAACAGTTTGATTTAATACAATATAGCTCTCCAAATGCTTCTTTTTATGCAGCCATAGCCTCTTTTTTTGCACATATAAAAATAAGAATTTATCACAATATGGGATTTATTGGATTATCATTTACAGGCATAAAAAAAAGAGTTTTTTTGGACATGGAAAAAATTATTTGTTTTTTATCTCATAAGGTTCAATTTACCAGTCGAGAAAATTTAGAGTTTGCGTTAAAGAATAAGCTTGTTAC
>DKLE01000108.1 GCA_002455605.1 Firmicutes bacterium UBA6648 | reverse complement strand
TTGATGCAGCCTATATATTGAAGTAAAACTAAAACAGATTATTAACACATTTTCTAAACAAACTGCTATTTGGGTGGTAACACACCACAGAAGTCAAAAAAAGAGAGGATAGACATGCGGGAATTTATTATTTTAGTTATCAGTATAATACTTATAATCGTAGCGTTCTTGAGCTTAATTGTTGTTCGTAAGCCCACAGAAAAAAAGTCCATGCCGGAAGAGCTGGAGGATATTTTTCAACAATATTGTGAATTGTTATTAACCACATTAAAGCTTAAAGTAAGAGAAGTAGAATTGACTCGATTTAAATTGCTTTCAGAGGTACCCTTTGAAGATGGTCAATTTGAATATTATAGCTTTGATTATACGATTTATCCGGAAAAGGCAGTTGTGGACAGCAATGGCATTGTACTGAATTCAAGCGAACTTCTGTCTAGAGGAGGGCTGAAAGGAAAACCCATATTATTATTTTTCCGTCAGGGAGAGGAAATGTCTGAAATCTCTTTTTTAGATGACAGGGATATTGCACAGAAGGGCTACAAAGGGTATGTCAATTATCGTTATGCCAATTTGAAGGTTTGGCCGATAGACGATGAATATTCTTTAAAGGTAGACGACCACATTATTCGGTTATGGGAAAATCTAAAAGGAGACGCCCCCTTTCCTTATGCCGTGCAGACACGAGAGCGGACACAGGATTTTCTAAGCTATACCGCCCAGTTTACAGATACATGGGAAGGTCAGGATATTAAGGTAAACAGCTGGATTCAGTTTGAGAAGAAGAAAGAGCTGATTTATTGGATTAAGAGCTTTAATCCTGTGGCAGAAACCTATCGCGGTATACGTGTGGGAAGCACCATTGACGAATTGAAAGAGAAATATCGCGGAGAGCTGGCATATGAAGAGGATTTTAAGGGCGCCGGCCCGTGTTATGGGTTTATTCCACCAGATGAGACCAATCGATACATAGCATTTTTTGTTACTGACGAAAAAATAACAGAGATTTGGATAACAGACGGTTTTGATGAGCGGCCGTTTAAAAAATCTACCGGATATGTGGATAATGATGTGAAATGGCAGGAATATGATTATTCAGATAAGCTGACAGAACGATATGCAAGAGAAATTTATGTGGGTCAGCACAAGTCTGATTTCGATGCAGACAAAGTACTTAATTCCTTTGTGGCAAAAGAGCTTCATATGGTGACCGTTCTTGAACATGGGCTTTTGCAGGATTTACCGGGGCGAAGGGTATACTATGTGGTATGCGATAAGAGAGAAGGCCATGAAAAGCTGCATGTTGAGGTAATGTTAAAGCGGGTAAAGCTTCAGAACTCAGTAACAGGAGAGGAAATTTGGGTCACTGAAAGATACAGAAGCCAAATCATTTCGGACTAAAGGAGATAAAAAAGTGGCGAAGACATTAAAACCGAAGACGAATGCCCTAAGGCATCTCGATGCCAAAAAGATTCCCCATAGCGTATATGAATATGATGCACCGGAGGGCTTTCTGGACGGTGTATCTGTAGCCAGGGCCACAGGTATGGATATAAATAAAGTTTATAAAACCTTGGTCACGCAAGGGGGAAGTAAAGAACATTATGTTTGTGTCATTCCGGTAGCGGAGGAATTAGACTTAAAAAAGGCAGCAAAGTATTTTGGGGAAAAAAAGCTGGAAATGATTCCGGCAAAGGAAATAACTGCTGTAACAGGATACATCAAGGGAGGCTGTTCTCCCATTGGAATGAAAAAACAATTTAAAACAGCTATTGACTGCCGTGCAGATACCTTGGAGCTAATCGTTGTAAGTGCAGGAAAGGTCGGGCTCCAGGTAGAGCTGGCTGTTTCAGATTTGCTTGCTGTGGCAGGCGGAGAATTGTGTGATTTAATAGTAGAATAAATAAAAAAGATGTCTGAACATCTGACTGAGCCCAGCTTGCTGTAAGCCAACAAGTTATGGAATCTGTGAAGATGAAGACATCTTTATTATTTTTTGAAAAAATAATTATTATAAATAAGCAATAGTTTCTATTTCAACAAGAACATCTTTTGGAAGGCGTGCAACTTCAACTGCAGAACGGGAAGGGAAAGAACCTTCTGTAAAAAATTTTGCATATACCGCATTCATCTTTGCAAAATCATTCATATCTTTGATAAATACAGTTGTCTTCAGCACCTTATCTAGTGAGCTTCCAGCCTCTTCTAAAATCGCCTTGATATTTTTAAAAACCTGTTCTGTCTGCTCTTCTATGGTGTTTCCAACTATTTCACCAGTGGCAGGATCCAGAGGAACCTGGCCCGATGTAAATACTAAGTTCCCAAAGATATTACCCTGTGAATATGGCCCAATAGCAGCGGGAGCTGCCGATGTTGCAACTACTTTACGCATTTTAAATCCTCCTTAAACTAAAGCTTAAAAGCTCTTCTATAATTTACTAATTATAATTATATAGCTTTATTGTTGGCTATTCAAGTGGCATATAGACAAAATTGATATATTGTATTAGGTCAATAGTACAAAAAAAATTCTGGTATAACAATAAGTGATATGCTAAAATATACGATGTTAATTAATTCACTACGATATAAACGGAGAGATAAGGGATTATAAATGGGTACTTTTAACAAACATATATTTTTAATAGGTTTTATGGGAACAGGGAAATCTGCCATAGCACAGCAGTTAGGCAATTTATTGGGATTATCCGTAGCAGATACGGATTCTTTAATTGAAGAAACTAGTGGTATGAGTATTCCTGAACTTTTTCAAGAAAGAGGAGAAGATTATTTCAGAAAACTGGAAACAGAAGCATTAGGAAAACTGGCATTCTTGGATCGGAAAGTTGTTTCCTGTGGGGGAGGAGTCCCTTTGAGAAGGGAAAATAAGGAAATAATTAAAAAAACAGGTAATGTTGTTCTATTAACAGCCAGTGCGGAAACTATTTATATGAGAGTTAAAGAGGATACTCAGAGACCACTTCTTAAGGACAATATGAACATAAATTATATAGAAGAATTAATGAAAAAAAGGCAGCCCGAGTATGATAAAACGGCTGATATCATTATTAAGACAGATGGTAGAAATATTTTTGAAATTTGTGAAGAAATAGTTTCGAGACTGAAAAAACTGGAGGACACTGAATGATTACATATAAAAATGAGATTGCGGTTGATGATTATTTGCAGCTTAGAGATTCTGTCGGTTGGAGGAATTTACCCAGGGAGCAAGCTCAGAGGGCCTTAGCCGGTTCTGTTTATATGCTTGTAGCCTATGATGACAAAAAGGTAGTGGGAATGGCACGTGTAGTGGGAGATGGAACCTATATGGCACTAATTGTAGATGTCATGGTCCACCCGGATTATCAGAAGAAAAAAATTGGCTCGTATATCATAAATAATATAATAAATACACTGGAATCCTCGATTTCCGGTGATGAAATCATGATGATAAACCTTATGTCTGTGCCGGGGAAGGAAAGCTTTTATGAGCAGTTTGGACTTGCTGTGAGACCAAATAAAACCATGGGTCCGGGCATGTGTCGATGGGTAAATGTCAAATAATGACGAATTTTGTATTGAATATTATGGAAAGTGTGGTATAATGTAACGGTTATTGAAATTAATGAAAGAAAGGGGGAGTAAGAATGAATTGGTATTTACAGGTTTTAAAGAAATATGCAGTGTTTAGCGGAAGAGCAAGAAGAAAAGAATACTGGATGTTTCAATTATTCAATGCTATTATTTTAGCGGCAATTGCATTACTAGGTGTTGTACATGATATGTTCTTCATACTATATATTATCTATGTTTTGGCTATGATAATTCCGGCTTTGGCGGTTACTGTCAGAAGGCTTCACGATTTAGATAAAGAAGGCGTATGGATATTAATTTCATTTGTTCCTGTTGTGGGTGGCATTTGGCTGCTGATACTGACTTGCACAGAAGGTATACGCGGAGACAATCGATATGGTGCGGATCCAAAGGCTGTTGAATTAATAGATGCGGCTTAAAGAAAGGTATCGATGAAAGATTACTGCTGCTGGAAAGCAGATATGCACATTTATTGCATATCTGCTTTCGGCAGCAGTTTTTAAATTTCATCATTATATTCGATGATTGAATTCGGATCAAATTTTCTGTTTAAATTATGTCTGGCTTTACGGTTTGCTTTGGTGTCAAAAATGATGGAGAAGTCATAGTCGGCCGGATATAGTTCACTGGCAGATGCTATTAATTCAATCCTTTTGTGGTTGATTAGCTTCTTTTCCCCTTGTATCTGTACACCCAATTCTCCTTTTTCGTTAGCTTCTTTGCAAATGATGCCCACCAGCTTTTGAGGATAAACCCTTACGCTATCTCCTATGTGGAAGTTTTCACTGCGAGATGGTGCTGCAATAATCTCTTTTTTTATTTTGTTATGAACACGGAGCTTTGACTTTTTTTCTTCGTTCTCTTTCTTATGGAGATTACCGTCTGGTTCAGCATTTTTTCCATACGCTTCTTTTTCCGCCCTGATTAACATATGAGCCGGAAAACCTAACCGCTGAGCAATGTACAATGCACAGCTCTGACCAGCAGCGCCGATTTGCATTTTATATAACGGCTTTAAGCTTTCTCTGTCAAATTCCATTCGAGCATTAATAATCCCATCTGTATTTTCAGCAAATTCTTTTATTTCAGGATAGTGGGTCGTAGCCACGAAGAGACAATGTTTTTCAATTAGTTCTGCTAAAATAGATACCGCTATACCCATTCCTTCAGCAGGATCGGTACCGGAGCCCAATTCGTCCAGAAGGACTAAGCTCTCTTCTGACACATTTTCTAAGATATCAATGATGCTGGTGATATGTGCGGAAAAGGTTGACAGATTTTCCGATATACTTTGCCCATCTCCGATATCGCATAAAATATTGCTGTACATGCAGAATATACTGCCTTCGGCAACGGGAACATGAAGTCCGCATTGTGCCATAAGAGACAAAAGTCCTATTGTCTTAAGGGAAACCGTTTTACCTCCGGTATTGGGACCGGTGATGACAATCCCTCTTACATCATTTCCAATCTGAAAATCCAAGGGAACGCATGAATTTTCCGCTAACAAAGGATGGCGGCCTTGCTTGATGAGCATTTTCCGCTGGGTTGTAACAGGCACAGGGATCGCGTTCATATCCATGGAAAGCTTCGCCTTTGCAAATATAAAATCCAGAGTTTCCATACATTCTATATTGATTTTTAACTCTTGAATGTGACTGTCCACTAAAGCTGTTAAAGTATATAGGATTTTTCGTATTTCATTATCCTCTTGAATTTGCAGAAGAGCCAACTCTCCCTGTAGTTTTCCGATAGAGGACGGTTCTATAAAAAAAGTCCCCCCAGTTTTGGACGTGTCCATAACTGTACCCGGCACTTGGTTCTTAAATTTACTTTTAACAGGTAAGACAAATCTCCCATTGCGCATAGAAATATATCCGCTTTCAAACCATTCTTTATGACCTTGCAGCATATTTTCCAGCTTTACTTTCACAGAGGAATGAACATGTTCAATTTTTCTTCGTATTGCTTTCAGCTCGGGGGAGGCTTCCTCATTTACGGTGCTGTTTCTGATAGCATGATTAATTTGGTCCGAGACCATATCCAGGGTATAAAAAGCGTCCCCATAAGCAGATATATTTTCGTTAAGAAAAGCAGACCTGTTCAGATAATTTTTCATTCGTTTACAAGAAATCAGAAAAGAGCAAACAATAGTAAGCTGATCTGGAAGCAGCATTCCTCCTTTTTCTGCCAATTGTAAAATTTTATCAAGCTCCGTCATGGAAGCTATGGGCGGTGTGCCCATACTGTTTAATATTCTTACCGCACTTGTTGTTTCCTGCATTTTATCCCTGCATTCCCTTTCATTTAAAAAGGGTTCCAGTTGCAGCAGCTTAGTCTTTGATTTCTCGGTTAATGCAAAATCCGCCAGTTTTTCAAGTATAATATCAAATTCCAATATATTGGTTGTATTCATATGTTTTCTTTCTCCTTTATATAATAATGCTTAACAAGAGAAAGGCTATCTTTCCGCATAGAAATAAAAAAGTGCAACAGAATAAGCCTGTTACACTTCATAAAACTATAATTATGCAAATAAATATAAACGCTTAACCCAGTTAACATTTATACATATCTCTAGACGATGTTTAAGGAAGTATATCTGCAAGGCAAAATAGGTACACTTAAACAAGCAGGTAAAAAACCTACTTTAAAGAATAACCTTTCTCAACCTATTTAGTTGAAAATTACCATTACAGAACAATTAACAAAAAACATCCTCCTATTTCTTAGCTCTAATAATTTACTCTATCATATTTTTTTTCACATGTAAAGTAAACTATATCTATTTTCATTTGAAAACCCTGCTCCGGTATTTTCCGAAGCAGGGTTTGTCGCAGTATGAATGCTTGATTTCTCAGAGATTCATATCATATAATTAACTTATTTTCCTACAGGGACAACAGATTGTAAAGCAATTGAGCCATCTGTGCACGGGTTGATTGTCCCTGCGGCTCAATTTTCCCCTGATTGCCACTGACAACACCCGCTTGTACTAACGCTGTGATTGCATCCCGGGAATAATCCCCAACGAGATTAACATCGCTAAAGTCAGACAAATTTGTACTCTTTGCAGCTTCCGGCAATTCCTCCAGCTTATCCAATGCTCGATAAAGCATCGTCAGCATATCCTGCCTTGTAATGTTTCCTTCCGGCGCAAACAAGTTGTCTCCAATGCCGGTAGTAATCCCCATTTCCTTTGCCTTGGCAAGATAATTGGTATAGTAGGTGTTTCCTGCATCCGCAAAATTATTTTCTGCGCCGGCATCCGGTTCAATACCATAGGCACGCAGTAGCATGACGATAAACTGGCCACGGGTAATAGCGGCATTTGGACGAAAAGTCACATCGGAAGTACCGGAGACAACACCTCTTGACGCATTGAATGTGACAGCGGCATGATACCATGCATCCGGCGCTACATCGCTGAAGTTTACTTTGTTATAGCCGATTGCATACTGAGAAAAATGAGATGAAACAAAGTCTACCGTTTTTGTGCTGCTGTTATAAGCACCCTGGGCAACTTGCGCTGCACCGTTTCCATCGATATAGTATATAACAACGGCATTAGAATCTTCATTGGCCCCTAATGTGTAAGGAATGCGAACCGTTGCTTTTCCCTTGCCAAAAGAGGTAACTTCAGTGTTTCCGGCTGTAACGCTTAAGCTATATACCGGCATCGATCTTCAGATCAGCATCGGTATCCTTTGCAAGGCTTGCCAAAGAGCTTGCCGGAATGTTTAATGCAATGGATGTCGTCTCGGAACCTGTCTCTATCTTGATTTCCACAGTCCTGGAATTTCCTTTTTCCTGAGCAGTTTTTGCACTGGCTACAAGCTTATCCATCTCATCGGCCTTAATGCTCGCAACGGTTTTGCCTTCAGTGGTTGTTCCGCTGACGATGGCAGATGAACCGGGAGCAATGGTTTCTGGCTGCTTAGGCAAGCTGCTGCGGCCTGTGTTACTATTTCCGTTCCCCTTATTGCTATTACCGCTGTTACTATTACCGTTGTTATTGCTGTTGCCATTATTGTTGCTGTTATCATTGTTGTTGCTGTTGCCATTGTTGGTTAAAGCGGAGATTTCTTTTTCCACCTGTACTTTAATGGCGTTTGCTTCTTTTACTGTCTTTGCCTCATTTAGATTGCCCAGATGGACCGCCTTCTGAGAAGCTCCTAATTGTGAGCTGTTAATCAGGGACTCCAAGCTTAATTTCAGGGTTCTTAAGGCGTCATTGTCATAATCAAAGGTTACGGAGAAGACAGAAGCATGATTGCCTTCTACCAGAATTGTGTTTGCGCCATCAAGTAAAAGCTTTTCAGAAATGTATACCAATGTGCCAGTAACAGGCCGCATATATTCACTTGGATTCAGCGTTCTTCCGTTTAGTACAATCTTGGTAATAGAATCACTGAAGCCGTATTCAGGCAGTCCATCTTCCTCAAAGGAAAGCTTCACTTTGCCGTTTTCAAACCCCTGTTTCATTATAACAGAGTCTTTAAGCACAAAGAAGATATCCTGATACTCTTCGTACTCTGCTGCTGCAATCTGAATCGTAAATTGTCCTACGGTTCTTTGAATATTTGAGTCATTGATTACAGAAGCTGGGATACGAATGGCACTCTCGCTTTTATTAAGTTCGGTAACGATTTCATCGTAACCTCTTTCATCTCTGATCGTAACAGAGGATACGGCATTAATCCAATCTTGATCCTCTGATTCAATGATTACATCTTGGCCTTCCGCAATATTTCCAACTGTGGCAGAAGGTTCCTTGATAGAAGGAAAGTCCGGTGCCGTTGTTGTTACTGTACTGGTTTCATATGCGGAGCTTACGAGCTTAATCTCGTATTCATGTCCGGAAACAAAAGCCGAAGGGGTGATTCTCAAGGTATACCCCTTCGAGTAATCCCTATCTTGCTTGAGCTCTTTCACCTCACCTGTTGTTTTATCCAAAAGAAAAACCTTTGAAACATCAAGATAAAGATAAGTACTATATTTTTCGTCTTTTTCTTGAATCAAATAATCATAATTCCCCATGGTCTCCCAATCAGCTATAATAACAGGAGGTGTATCAAAATTAAAAGGATCGGGTTGGGGTTTAATGTACACCGGAGCAGAGACATCTTCATATCCTGCTGATGTAATAATAATTGTCCATTGTTTTTCTCTTTGCTTGAAATGGTTTGCCGGTATTGTAATGGTACCGTCCTCACCAATACTATAATCCGGAACCTCGCTGTAACCCAAATTAAAGTGGTGGACTTGAATCTTCGTAATGTTCGCAAGCCAATCTGAATTGTCATGAGAGAAAGTAACTTTTTCTCCTTTTTCCACGTCATCAATGAAAAGAACTACTCCATCGATGGATGACAGTGTCGGTGCAGTTGTCGTAATCTTATTTGTGGCAGCAGTGCTATGGTCTAATACAATTGTATACTCTTCGCCGGATTCAAATGCGCTTGCAAAAATCTCAAGAAGGCCAAGCTTCGCGCTATAATCCTTTCCTTTTTTCAGTTCAACGCTTTCTCCGGCTCCATTGATGAGTGTAACCTTGCTGATTTGTCTCAAGTATAGGCTGTACTCCTCTCCAACTACAGTGATGCGGTAGCTGTTGTTGCCAGTTGTCTGCCACTCGCCTTGCAGTTTGGGCGGTGCTTCATGTAAGATGATATCGCGATAGGTAATGGTATAATCAGGTACCTCTACTTCCAATTTGTAAACATATAGCTGATTGATGTCATAATTATTAAACTGAATGTTTAATTCACCCTCTTCTTTATCGAGGGTAACCTGATAATTTTGGGGATTAATAACAGTTGTTAAGTTCCCCATGGTGAAAATCTCACTTATGCGCACATACTCAGGCTTGAAAGCATCATACCAGCCTTCAAGTGCGGCGTTATCATCATGCTTGATACTGATCTTCATCAATTCATTGTCCCCCGGAACCACTTGATGCGGAATTAGCGTTGGCGCAATGTTTATCTTGTTAAACTCGTCGGAGGTTACAAAGCGCACTTTATAGGTTATGCCTTCTAAATAGAAGTATAAGTCATTTTCCCCCTTATTGATGTATTTATAAGGGACAAAAATCCTAAACCAACTTGCTTTATCTTTATTTACCGTTTCATATGTATACTTAGTATCATTGATACCGATATGGGTGATAGCATTTACAAAATTGCCGTCCAGCATATCTTCATTAATGCTCATAATCACAAAACCATAAGGATTGTTGTATTCATATGAAAGGACAAAATCTTCATCATAGGGTAGGTTTTTGTCCTCCTCAGGAATGGAAACTCCCGGCTCATCCTCATATTCTTTTGGGTTAGGGGGTGTAATCGACCCGCCTCCTGTAGCGGCTGAAACCGCATCAACTTTCAGGAAATTCTCAAACATGGGGGGTGGCCCTATCATGCCGAGGAGCATCACTGTGCAAAGTACTGTGCAAACTAGTCTTTTCTTGTTGTGAGACATAATTTTTTCCTCCTATTTCCCTATAGTCTGATATACACAACTGGATTAGTATATGCTAACCGTCTTTGCCGGTGATTCTGAGGATTGTTACTGTCTCTCCGGCCTTGGCCATAGATAAGAGGTATAATCCATTCCTCCTCCGGAATAACGGTTAGCAGAAGCTAACCATATGGTTAAGTTTAGCATTACTAACCATTGTTGTCAATCCCCCGATAAGGTGCAAGTGTCCAATTGGGCGGTGGAAGGCGTAGGTGCGCTGGCCGCCAACGGTGCATCCATTAACGAGGATACGACAAGCAATAAGCACCAGCACGGCGGGAGGCTCCGTCGCGCTGGTGCTTATTGCTTGTTATATAAGACTGAAAACAGTTGTT
>DKLE01000168.1 GCA_002455605.1 Firmicutes bacterium UBA6648 | reverse complement strand
GATGTAAATTATATAAAAGAAATGTCCTTTCAGGACTTTGCCAAGAATCCTTTTGAGGTTCTTGAATAGAATATAGAACGACAGTATTCTCAGCATATTTGCAGACGCATACTTTTCCAATTTCAGATTTATGATAATTTCTATAACCGAACAGCCATGATACGCATATTATATGAGTATACGACAGTCTCATAGGATGGGAGGCACACGAAATGAAAAAGGAGTATTTGCTTACTTTCTCATCATTTTATAAGGCAAAGTATGCTCAGGAAAAGATAACAGAGTTAGGAGTAAGATGCACAGTAAAACGGGCACCCTCTGAAATCGTTACATCCTGTGGATATGCTATATATTTAAAAACGGATGATATAAATAAAGTATTGAGTGTCTTTGACGGGGAAATTCTCTCTGTCAAAGGTGTATTTATTATAGATAACTCTTTAGGAACTACTCAATACAGAAGAATAGCGATTTAAGTCAGATGAGAGAGCTTATTTGGATGAATTATTCCAAATAAGCTTTTTAATTTGGTTTGTTTTTGATAACAAATAATTTAAAAATAATTTGTTTAAAAATATAAAAATAATCTTGACAATTTGTATTTTATATACTAAAATTCAACTATGCTCAAGAGAGCGGATAATTAAATACAGATAAAAGACTAAGACGGAGAGAGTAAGTGTTCGTGGTGAAAGTCGGAGCGAGTCAAGGACGGTGGGAGCTTGATACAAGTAACAGAATAACTGAAAATCACTCCTGAGTTGCAGGCTGAAACGGACTGGACTGTCGTTCTTATGGAAAGCGGACAGAAGGTAAGTAAGCTTTGACGGTTTTCCCCCGTGATAGGGAACGCGTATGTTAGTATGTTGTATAAGGTGGTATAGCAAAATGCTTTAGGCTTTTGTCCTTTTACAAGGATAAAAGCTTTTTTTATTGATATGGAAGCCTGCACATACGAAATGATTTAAAGACATTTATGGAGGTAGAGGAGATGGATAAAAATACTGTAGAAATTCGTTGGCATGGCCGAGGCGGTCAGGGAGCAAAGACTGCGTGTTTGCTGCTGGCAGATGTGGCTTTTAATTCGGGCAAGCATGTTCAGGGATTTCCGGAATATGGCCCGGAGAGGATGGGAGCTCCCATTACTGCGTATAACCGTATAACAAATAAAAGATGTACAGTTCATTCCAATATTTATACTCCGGATTATGTTATCGTCGTAGATGAAACATTATTGGGCAGTGTGGACGTTACGAAAGGCTTAAAGGAAGACGGGGCTATTATAGTAAATAGTGATAAGGAGCCGGAAGAACTTCGAAAAATGCTTGGAGATTATAAAGGAAAGGTCTGCTCCATAGATGCCAGGAAAATTTCTGAAGAAACCATAGGAAGAAATATGCCCAATACGCCTATGCTGGCAGCAGCTGTAAAGGTCAGCAGGATTGTAGAGCAGGAACAGTTTATTAATGATATGGAAAATTCATTGCGTCATAAATTTGCAGCAAAGCCTCAAGTCATATCAGGCAACATGGAGGCACTTAAGAAATCAATGGAGGAGGTTAAGGTAGGTTAATGAGGAAGGCAGCAGAAATCAACGAACATACACCCTGGCAGGAATTGACGCCAGGGGCTGAAATATATGAACCGGCTACTTCAAAGCTGGTCAACACAGGAGATTGGAGAACAATGGTTCCTGTTCTTTTAAGTGATAAGTGCAAACATTGTTTGCTTTGTGTACCCTTTTGTCCGGATAGTTCAATATCTGTAAAAGATGGTAAAAGAGGAGACTTTGATTTAATGCATTGTAAGGGGTGCGGAATATGCTATAAGGTATGTCCTTTTCATGCTATTGAGTTTGTAAGGGAGGAAAAGTAATGGCTATTAGAGATAGATTATCAGGAAACGAAGCAATAGCTATCGCTATGAAACAAATTAATCCCGACGTAATGGGAGCATTTCCTATAACCCCGTCCACCGAAATTCCGCAATACTTTTCTTCTTACGTTGCAAATGGTCTGGTTGATACAGAATTTGTAGCGGTAGAATCGGAACACAGTGCGATGTCTACCTGTATTGCGGCAGAAGCGGCAGGGGCAAGAGCGATTACGGCAACTTCTTCCTGCGGTATGGCACTGATGTGGGAATTGCTATATGTTGCTTCATCCTCCAGACTTCCGGTTACTATGGCCTTGGTTAACAGAGCATTGACAGGACCGATCAATATCAATAACGATCACTCTGATTCCATGGGTGCAAGGGATGCCGGATGGATTCAGATTTATTCGGAAACCAATCAAGAAGCTTATGATAATTTTGTTCAAGCAATGCCTATAGGAGAGAATAAATCCGTCAGGCTGCCGGTAATGGTTTGTCAGGATGGCTTTATTACCAGTCATGCCGTAGAAAATATGGAGCTGATTGAAGATGATAAAGTAAAAGCTTTTGTAGGGGAATATGAACCGGAGAATTATTTGCTGAAAAAAGAAAACCCACTGGCAGTAGGACCTTATGGAATTTCTGCTTACTATATGGAATTTAAGAAGCAGCAGGCTGAGGCCATGAAAAATGCCAAGAAGGTCATTTTAGAAGTAGCAGCAGAATTCGAAAAGTTAACGGGCAGAAAATATGGTTTCTTTGAAGAATTTATGATGGAGGATGCGGAAGTAGCTGTTGTAATAATTGGTTCCAGTGCAGGCACAGGTAAAGCTGCGGTGGAGCTGTTGAGACAGCAGGGAAATAAGGTTGGTCTAATAAAAATTCGGGTATTCAGACCCTTTCCTATGGAAGAGCTGGCAACTGCATTATCTCATGTAAAAGCGGTTGCTGTTATGGATAAGGCTGAAAGCTTTTCTGCTGCAGGCGGGCCGTTGTTTGCCGAGACTCGTTCTGCCCTTTATGACTTAGAGCATAGACCAAAAGTAATTAATTATGTCTATGGACTGGGAGGAAGAGATATAACCGTTGAAGATTTTCAACATATATACGGGGAGCTGTTTAAAATAGCAGAAGCCGGACAAACGGGAGAAGTATACCGACATATCGGACAAAGAGAATCAAATGAGGCTGAAAAGGAATTTGAATATGAGAGATATCAGCTGGAAAATAATAACTGGAGGTGGCAGAGCGATGGCCTATAATTTTAAAAAGGAAATGGAAAAACCGGAAAGACTTGCGGGAGGCCACCGGTTATGCGCAGGGTGCGGAGCTTCCATTGCTGTACGGGGAGTTTTAAGAGCGCTGGAATCGAAAGACAGGGCGGTGGTGACCAATGCTACCAGCTGCCTTGAAGTATCCACGTATTTATATCCTTATACGGCTTATGAAGACAGCTATATACATAGTGCTTTTGAAAATGCAGGTGCTACCTGCGGGGGCGTGGAAACGGCTTACCGCGTATTGAAAAAGCGGGGAAAGATAGAAGAA
>DKLE01000130.1 GCA_002455605.1 Firmicutes bacterium UBA6648 | reverse complement strand
GAAATAAAGCGGACAGGGGTATTTCTATGACTAGTAAATTTTTTTCAGAGTCGGAGCAAGCTTTAAACGGAAACATCTATTTGCTGTACGGATTCTGCCATTCCGCTGCTCTCTTTCAGATAGAAACCGGTACGGCGAATCTGGCCGTTGGTTTGACCGCTTGCAGCAGATTTCAGGGTGAAGTCCGTCTGACAGCCTCCTAGAAAAATGGCACCGATATCAGCAGTCTTTAGATCGATTAAACGATCTGTACCATCCTTGGCCTTCAGCCAGATTTTAAGTTTGCTGTATATTTCATCATTCTCATCAATCCAACCATTTTTGTCCGTATCATAAGCAGACAGCTCGGCGAAACCATTGCCTGTCTTGGCACCGAATAGCTCGTTTCCGTCATTTATTTTACCGTCATTATTTCGATCTAAAGCTAAATATCCGCTCCCTTGGTTTAAGTAAGAAATGGATTCCTCTTTACCGTCGCTGTCGATATCAAAGCAGAACTTTTGATCACTCAGACCCACCGGGTTACTGCTTAGATTGATGACAAGGGGATCAGTCATGACAACTTGCTCTGACCATTGCAGCTTTGTATATTCCATAAAGCTTCTGGACATCTCTACATTAATACCAAAATTCAGCTCCCGCCCGTCGGAAGTTTTAGCAATACCTACTGATGAGAAGCTTGTACTTTCTGATTCTGAGAAAAAGCGTACAGCCGTTACATTTCGCACCCAGACGCCGGGAGCGGGAGCCGCCGAAAAGCTTTGAATCCCAGTAAAGCTTAATGACAGACTCTGATTGCTTTTTTGAGAAAATTCCGTTAGCGTACTGCAAAGAGTACCCGGTCTGTGTCTGTTTCTTAGAAGTTTTTCCAACATTAATTTTATTAATGATATCTGAGCATCTTTCGGATTGGCAAGCTTGGCAGAACTGCCTTGAGAACCTTCAATCGCAAGAGTCGGGCTTTCATCCTTTAATCGAGGGGAATTATCGGATAGGAATTTTTTTGTATTGGCTAAAAAGCGGTCTAAATTGTCAGAGCTGTCCACTGCATCCTGTTTTGTGCGCGGATTAGTTTGTACCCATTTTGTCTCTTCAGATTGAATTTGAGTAAGCTCCACAGCTTCATAATTCCGTGATGCATTCATGGTGACTGCACTGGATTCAATTTTCATTTTTCTTCCTCCTTACTTTATAAATACGTAAAAAAATACACACCTATTAATTACGTCGGTCAAAGGCTGAAAAAGATAACAGAATTATCCATACATTTTCTAAATAAACAGTCCTAAAGAGTCAACTGGGGATATTTAAACCGTTTCACAAACAAGTTTACATAATTAATATTTCGTAAAAATGGTTATAACTGATACTAACGTATGATTTTATGGTTCCTGTAAAATATAATGAAATAGAGGAAAACAGTGTGCCGCATTAGCTGGCGAAAGATATTTGCAATCACCCAGTAAGGATTTTATGGTATAATATTCATACTGTTTTGGGAGGCGATAAAATGAAAAAATATGAGACAGAAATAAGAGTTATTTATGCAGATACAGATGCCATGGGTATTATTTATCATACGAATTATATTAAGTGGTTTGAAGCCGGCAGAAATGAATTTTTAAGGCAAATAGGCTATCCTTATTCCAGATTAGAGAAGGAAGGTATATGGCTGCCTGTGGCAGCAGTAACCTGCGAATATAAGTCACCGGGAAAATATGACGATATCCTGTTAATACGATCCTGGGTAAAGAGCCTGGGGGCGGCTACTGTTGTAATGGCCTATGAAATCCTGAGAAAGGAAACTGGTGAATTACTTGTAACCGGCACAACAAAGCATGGAATAACTTCACCAGAATTAAAACCTATTCGACTGAAGAAGGTTAATCCAGACTTGTTTGCGCGGTTAGAGGAGGACATGGAGGCTTAACTTGTCTTCAATAGACATTTATATGCTTTATATGTAAAAGGATAGCGTTAATTGTCAATTGACGATGAAACTCCAAAATAATTTTATACAAGGCAAAGTGGAATTAAAATGGAGAATATAAATACTTAATTAGAAATAGTGAGGAATATTGATGGAAAAAGGACAAAAATGTCAATTGTTAATTGACGATATGAGTAACGAAGGACAGGGAATCGGCCGAGCAGACGGAATGGCGGTATTTGTAAAGGGGGCTGTTCCCGGAGATACTGTCATAGCAGAAATTACCAAGGTGAAAAAGAACTATGCTTTTGCAGTTGCTGCGGAAATTGTGGAAGCTTCTCCCTTTCGAATAGAAGCGGAATGTTCCTACGCCAATCAGTGCGGCGGATGCACCTATTCCGGTGTGAGCTATGAGGGCCAGCTGCAGATAAAAGAAAAGCAGGTTCGTGAAAAGCTGATAAGGCTGGGTGGCGTGGAAGAGCCAAAGCTCAACCCCATAGTGGGAATGGACAAGCCTTACGCTTACCGAAACAAGGTACAGATGCCCATCAGCACAGGCGGTATTATAACCAGAAAAGGCGGAATTATAGAGAATTTGGGAGAGTGTGCCATAGGCTTTTATAAAGCAAAGAGTCATGAGGTAGTGAACTGCGGACAATGTTTGCTTCAAAGTCCGCCGGCAGAAGCTATTGCCAAGGCTTTGAGAGATTTTATGAAGAGCGATAACATCACCGCTTATGACCCTAAATGGGAGAAGGGCCTGATGCGCCATTTAGTTGTGAAAACAGCTATGGGGACCGGAGAAGTGATGGCTGTTCTTGTAATAAACGGAAAAGGAATCCCTAACAGTGCTAAGCTGGTGGAGCTGATGGACAATGCCATTTATGAATTACCTGTCAGAGAAGACGGCGTGCAGTACAATCTGGAAAGTGTAGTGATTAATATCAATAAGGGAAAGAGCTCTGAAATCATGGGGAAAGAATGTTTAACTATTGCGGGAAAACCCACTATCTTAGAGCAAGTAGGCGATATGCAGTTCGAAATCTCCCCGTTAGCTTTTTATCAGGTGAATCCAGTACAGATGAAGGTTCTGTATGATAAGGTTCTTAAATATGCAAAGCTAAAGGGAGATGAACAAATTCTGGATCTTTACTGTGGTGTGGGAACCATAGGGCTTTACTGTGCCAATGAAATGCGAAAAAAATTAGGCGGTAAGGGCGAAGGAAAAGTTCTTGGAATCGAATCGGTTAAAGGTGCTGTTATTGATGCCAACCGAAATGCAGTAATAAACGGGCTGGTAAACGCACAGTTCCTCTGCGGCAGAGCAGAAGAAGAACTGCCCAAGGTTTTGAAAGGATACACCGATAAAGATGGATTTCAGGTGAAACCATTTAAACCGAA
>DKLE01000239.1:627-4359 GCA_002455605.1 Firmicutes bacterium UBA6648 | reverse complement strand
TTTTTATTTTTCTTTCTTGCAGCACTTATTTTTCCTACACTGGGAGTTTGTCTGGGCATGTCCACCGAAGGCTTCGGCTTATTTGCCGGTACTGCCATTAATGATACTTCCTCTGTAACTGCCGCCGCTGCTGCCTGGGATGGAATACATAAGGGCAGCAACGCTTTGGAAATAGCAACTATTGTCAAATTGACAAGAACTCTTGCAATTATTCCAATCACTCTGGCTTTGGCTTTTTTTAAAACCAGAAAAGAAAAAGCATTAAATTCACAGGTTAAAATAAAAAAGATTTTCCCCTTTTTTATTATCTATTTTTTATTGGCTTCTGTGATTACCACCATCTTTCATCTTTCTCCGGAAATCACCGAACCGATTAAAGAATTAAGTAAATTTTTTATTATCATGGCTATGTCTGCTATCGGCTTACATACCCACATTGTTGAGCTGATAAAAAAAGGAGGACAGCCTATATTTTTAGGTCTGTGCTGCTGGCTTGGGATTACCGCAGTCAGTATTCTTATGCAGTTTGGGCTGGGCCTTGTATAGAAACAGATTAGTATACATTCTGTTCCATAAAAGCTACAATGTTATCCGTCATCTCCCCGGTCACCTGATGTTTTGTTTCCGGTATCATCAGGAGTTGGACCTTTGGGTTTATATCCGATAAAACGTGTTCTAACCGATAGACGCCATCACTTGTTACATAATCATCTAATTCCCCATTCTGCATTAAAATAGCCACATCCTTTAAGTTTTTATAATCCTTAAATGGGGAATTTTTTATGATGTACTGATCAATAGCAGTTATTGTATTTTCATCCTCAGCTATGACAACACCCTGTGCGGAGCTGTAAATACTGCGGCTAAGCCGGCTGCCTATCAGCTGTTCAAAATCCGGCGTTGAGATAACAGGTGCAATAGCCTCCGGATGATGTTCCCCATAAACCGCATAATAAAAGGTAATGCAGCCACCCATGGAAAACCCCGTTATTCCCAGTTTTGTAATGTCTGTCCTACGGTCTTTTGAGTAAGCTTCAATTAGGCTGTCATATTCTTTTGATGTATTAACAATGATTTCTACCAGACTTGCTGGAGATTCCCCGCGCTGCCCATGTGCATAAGCATCCGGAGCTATAACAAAAAATCCCTTCCCTGCAAGCTTTTTTGCCAATTCATCAGTAGCTTCTTTTTTATTTTTAAATCCATGCTGAACGATAATCATGGGTCTTTGCTTTCCATCATCCAGATAGGTTTCAACCACGGGAATCTCCTTTACCAATACCGTTCTGCTTGTTATTTCCCCAGACCCATGATTGAAGTTATATTGAGACACAACAAAATATATCATTAAAATGAATAGAAAAAGTAAAGCAATGAAAGCAATTCTATCTTTCTTTTTTATCATCACACCGCATCTCCCCTATAAAATAAAAACAGGTTTATCCAGTCATCATATCACTGCATAAACCTGTAGTCTACTGTTTCTATAAAAGGAGCTTATCTGATGTGAAATCTCGCTATCTGGTCTTTTAATAATTGGGCCTGAGCAGATAATTCCTCACTTGTAGCAGCACTTTCCTCGGCGGTAGCTGCATTTGTCTGTACAACATTGGAAATGCGTTCAATACCAATAGTGACTTCTTCTAAAGACAAGGATTGTACCTCTGTCTTTTCAGAAATTTCACCAATAGCTGAAATAATCTCCTTTGTTCCCATAACAACATTTTCAAGAGATATAGCTGTAATTTCAGCAAATTTAGCACCTTCTTTAACGGAATGAAGAGAGCTTTCAATCAAACCCGTGGTATTTTTAGCAGCTTCCGCACTCTTTGATGCAAGATTCCTTACTTCATCCGCTACTACGGCAAAGCCCTTACCGGCAGTTCCTGCTCTTGCCGCTTCCACCGCCGCATTAAGCGCTAATATATTCGTCTGAAATGCAATATCCTCTATGGTCTTTATAATGTTTCCAATTTGTCCCGAAGTTTCATTTATTTCATCCATCGCCTTCAGCAGTTCCTGCATCTGTCTATTGCTGTTTTCCAGCTCTGTTCCTACCGCCTCTGCTTTGTCATTGGCATTATTGGCATGCATTGCACTTTCTTTTACCTGATCCGTTATTTCCATAATTTTTGCAGAAAGCTCCTCTACAGAGCTTGCCTGTTCAATTGCACCTTTACTTAATAACTGAGAGCTGTCAGAAAATTGTTCTGCTCCCGTTGCCACCTGCTCAGCAGCTACTCTCATTTCATTGAAGGTTTTGTTTAATGAATCTAAAATACGGTTTAAATCCATTTTTATTATGTTAAAATCACCGATGAAATCTTTATCCACAGAAATATCCAGTTTACCGGAAGCCACATTTTCAAGAACTTCCGTAATTTCATTTATATAACTGCCTAAAACCTTGGAAGTATCTGTGAATATCTTAGCCAACAGACCTAATTCGTCCTTTTTGTACGCGACCTTCGTGTCTTCATGGGATAAATCTCCTCTTCCCATTTTTTCTGCAAGTTCCATGACAGAATCTACCGGGGCTAAACCTCTCTTAAGGGTTATAGCACTTACAAGAATAAGCACAGCTAAGCCGAGAGTACCTATCCCTGCCAATGCCAAAGTCATTTTTGTTACGGAGCTCATGGCTTCACTTTGGTTGACTACAAAGGCGCTGGACCAATTTACATCCGTCCCCTCTAACTTCAAAGCTTTATGAATAACTAAAGCAGTTTTTTCGTTAGAATATGTATTCTTAATCTTATCCGTGATGGATTGACCAGATTCAATAGCTTTTCGGATGTTTTCATAATCCGAAACGGACTTCGGTATATTGCCAATGGTTTTATTGTCCGCTGTATGCGCCATACAGGTTCCCTTACTTGTCACAATATAGCTATAAGACGACTTGTATCCTCCGTCATCATAATTTAAGCCTTCGATACTGGACATATCGATATCACAATTGGCAACACCTAAAAATTCACCGTTTTCATTAACTATAGGTGTACTCAAAGTGATCAGCCAAACCTTTTCTCCTGTAGATAATTCATATTCATAAGGTTCAGTCACATGAGTGGACAAATTTTCTTTTGCCGGTAAATAATAATCTTCGGTACCATAGGTAGCAAAGTCATTCAAAATGTCAAGACCTGTGCTGGAACCGTCACGAAAGGCATAATAGGAAAGACCTTCCGGAGTATTCGACATAAATTTATTCGGTTCAAAAGCATAATAGGCTGAAAATATTTTGTCATTATTCAATACTCCCTGTAAGGATTCTATTAGCATTTTATTTGATTCTTCAGAACTTAGTGTTTGATATCTTTGTACTTCTAGCGATAACGCCTGAGAAAAGATTAGCATGCTGTCCAAATAGGACAATACTTCTTTCGCATTTTCATTTGCAATATAATTCAATTCTTTTTTTGTCATATTGGTTACCATGTTACTTGCCAGCAAGCTTAGACATGAACACATAGTAACAATGACAATTAATATGATAATGGCCATAGTAACTGGAATCTTTACTGATAGTTTGTTTCTCCTTAATAGTTTTCCTTCGTTCATCTTCAATTCTCCTTTGTTGCTTATTCTAATACAAATTGCGAACTATATTATAGCTTTTGAAATTAATGTATTTTTGGCTTAATTTTAGCATTTTATTGCTTCAAAAGCAATCTATTAAAGAAAAAAGCAAAAATTTAACATGCAAAAAGCAGAAATTTAACACATATT
>DKLE01000239.1:0-594 GCA_002455605.1 Firmicutes bacterium UBA6648 | reverse complement strand
TTTACTAAAAAATTAAATATTTTATACCTTATGTAACATTTAATTTCTTAATTGAAATTTGCCTACCAGTTCTTTTAACATCATAGCTTGACCTGATAATTCTTCACTGGCAGCTGCACTCTCTTCGGCAGTTGCTGCATTGGTTTGAACTACCGTTGAAATTTGTTCAATTCCCAAATCAATCTGGGCTATAGCTATGGCCTGCTCGTTAGAGGCATCTGCAATTTTATCAATTAAACCTACGGCTTCTGTAGTTATTTTTGCACTCGCATCTAAGGAGTCTGCTGTCTGATTAGCAATCTCAGAACCCCTTGTAACTGCTTCCAACGTTTGGGTAATAAGCGAAGTCGTACTCTTAGCAGCTTCTGCCGATTTACCTGCAAGATTTCTTACCTCATCTGCCACCACTGCAAAGCCTTTTCCCGCACTTCCTGCTCTTGCGGCTTCTACTGCTGCATTCAAGGCTAAAATGTTCGTCTGGAAGGCGATATCTTCAATAACCTTGATTATCTTAGAGATTTCGGAAGACTTCAGATTGATCTCTTCCATAGCATTTACCATGTTCTTCATTTGTTCGTTACTGCTAAACAGCTC
>DKLE01000199.1 GCA_002455605.1 Firmicutes bacterium UBA6648 | reverse complement strand
TGATTATTTTAGGATGTTTCGCCATGTTATCCTCTCCTTTTATTTTAATATATAACCTATTATAACATGCTTTATCCTATAATTTATTTTAATATTTTCGCCTTATTGTGCATATCTGCCAGCTTCTTTAATACCTCATTTTTTCCAATAAGAATAAGGATGTCTCCTTCTACAATGGCCTCTTCCGGATCCGGATTAATGTTCAAATGATTTTTTTTCTTGATGCCAATCACATTTATTTTCAACCATGCTCTTAAATTTAATTCATGAAAGCTTTTACCGATCCATTCGGGCAAGGCTTCCAATTCCATCATATTATAGTTGGCAGGCAGCTCTACTGTGTTAAATAAATTATTGACTAATAAGCTATTGGCAATTCGAATTCCGGTTTCTTTTTCCGGAAATACCACCATGTCTGCTCCAAGCTTTTTCAGAATACGCCCATGTAAATCGCTTTGGGCTTTAGCCAGTACATAAGGAACTCCCACTTCCTTTACAAGTATCGTAGCCATAACACTGGCTTCCAAATTTTCACCCATAGCAATTATTGCTACATCAAAATTGCCCAAGCCTAAATTTTTTAAAGCTTCTGTTTCCGTCGCATCAGCTTTAACTGCATAAGTTACCACATCTGCCATCTCATTTACTGAATTCTCATCTGCATCTATTACCAAAACTTCACAGCCATTTTCTGCTAACGCAGTCGCTACACTTTTTCCAAACCGTCCCAATCCGAATATTACATACTGTTTTTTACTCATCTCTTCTCCTCCTGCCGTCGCTCACGGCTTCTTATCTATCTCTATTTATACGTTATTTAACCGATTAAAACCTGCTCCTCCGGAAGAGTGCAGACTTTGCCTTTACTCTTCTGCGGATTCAGCACCAACGCTAAGGTGATTGGACCGATACGTCCTAAATACATAGTTATTATAACAACTAATTTACCAAGCTCAGTCAATGACGGTGTTAAATTCCGTGTTAATCCCACAGTTCCTATCGCCGAGGTAGTTTCATACAAAATGTTCAAAAACTCTGCATTCTGAACGATGGATAAGCAAAGTGTTGAAACAATCAGAACCAATAAGCTAAAGCAGGAAACAGCCAATGCTTTTCTGCAATACCCATCATTAATTTTTCTGTAAAAAATTTCTGCATCGGGTTTTCCCTTAATAACTGCTACAGTAGATATCAACAGGATTACTGCGGTAACCGTTTTGATCCCTCCTGCTGTGCCGGATGGTGATCCGCCGATAAACATCAGTAAAATGCATATAAAAGCAGAAGATTCACGCAATCCATCCTGAGAAATCGTAAAAAATCCCGCAGTTCTGGTTGTCACCGATTGAAAAAGTGAAGCCAGTATCTTCTCTCCTAAGGGCATTGTTCCAATGGTCAAATCATTGGTATATTCTAGACAGAAAACCATTATTGTTCCGCTTATTATTAAAAACAAGGTAGCGGTAATAGCTACTTTGGAATGCAATTCCAGTTTTTTAAACAAGAATCTCGGGCTGAGTTTTTCCTCTATTAATTTATTCAGTACCCGTATGATATCCCACCATACAGGAAAACCGATA
Organism: Firmicutes bacterium UBA6648; assembly: GCA_002455605.1. Lineage (GTDB taxonomy): Bacteria > Bacillota > Clostridia > Peptostreptococcales > Anaerovoracaceae > Aminipila. The sequence goes on along the minus strand of DKLE01000199.1, from coordinate 10,281 downwards.
CCGCCTATTACAATCAACGCCATCGTTGTCAGATTCATAAGCAGACCATCCGCATAGGGTACAAAGCTATTTTGTCCGATTAGGTCAATTCCAGCATTGCAAAAGGCTGAAATGGAATGAAAAACCGCTTTCCACAGCCCTGATGAAAATCCAAACTCCGGTATAAATTGAAATGCAAATAACGCGGCACCAATTCCCTCTATCAAAAAAGTACCTTTCAGCTCTCGAAGGGTTAGCTTGACAAGTCCCCCTAAAGTGTTGAGATTATAGGCGTCCTGAATTAAAATTCTTTCTGTTAAAGTAATTCTTTTATGAAGAAGCAACAAAATTGATGTAGTAACCGTTATAACCCCCAGCCCGCCGAATTGAATCAGTCCTAAAATAACGATTTGTCCAAACAAGCTCCAATGCTCAGCGGTTGTCACAGTAGTCAGCCCAGTAACACAAATGGCACTGGTTGCGGTAAACAGTGCATCCATATATTCCGTAGTCTGCCCCTGCTTTGCAGAAACCGGCAGAGTCAGCAAAGCCGCTCCTATTAAAATAGCCGCTAAAAAGCCATACGCTATAATTTGAATCGGTGTAAACAATTTTTCCATTTTATACAACATAACAATCTTTCTTCCTTTATTAAACAAAAACATATGCTACCCAAAATTTGGATGGAATATTCCTTCCTTATTGAATAGCATGTATTCATATTCAAAATAATAAAATTAAGAGAATATATTATTAATTATTACAGGATCCCGTACACTAAGTAATATTATTCTATGTAAAGAGTAGCATTCTTGCTGTGAGGATAGTGTGAGATAATCGATTTTCCTGTGAGAATTCTGTGAGCATTTCAATAAAAAAAACCGTCTGAAAACGGTTTCTTTTATTATTCATCCATGAGCCTATATCCTACACCGATCTCTGTCATAATATAGCGCGGTTTAGCCGGATTTTTTTCAATTTTTCTTCTTAAAGCAGCCATCAAGGTTCTCAATGCCTGAGTATCACTGCTGTAATCCACTCCCCATACTTTCTTTAATATATAACTCGTGGTAAGAACCTTGCCCATGTTTTTGAAAAACAAAACTAATAAATTGTATTCCATAGGGGTTACATGGATGGGTGTCCCCTCTAATTCAACCACTCGTTTATCCAGATTAATTTGCAGTCCTCCCACTTTATAGATGCTGCTCTGTTTTTCTGCATTCAGTTTATTGATATGCCGCAGGGCCACTCTTATGCGCGCCATTAGTTCAGCGGAGGAAAAAGGCTTTGTCAGATAATCATCCGCACCCATATCTAAGCACAGCACCTTCTCCCTATCCTGATCCCTTGCGGAAACAACAATAATCGGCATATCGGACCATTCCCTTACTTTTTCAATAATTTTAATTCCATCAACATCAGGCAGACCTAAATCTAACAGCAACAGATCATATTTCTCTGAGACTAATAAGCTTAAGGCACTTTCCCCATTTGATGCCGTTTTATAGGAACAGCCCTCACCCTTCAACGCATAGGCGATAAAATTTCGTATTTGGGGATCATCTTCTACTATCAGAATATTTATATCCTTGTTTGTCACCTCTATTGTCCTCCATTGGCAGTGTAAAAATAAATTCAGCTCCATTGCCGTCTTCTCTGTTGCGTGCTTCTATCTGCCCTCCATGTGCCCTTACAATGGATTCACAAATCGGCAGACCCAAACCCGTTCCTCTGTGTGCATCCGCCAGTTCTCCCCCGGATGTGTAGAAAGGTTTAAATACTAACGGTAAGTCTTCACTCTTTATTCCATTTCCCTGATCTGCTACTTTAAAGACGGCTATATTTAATTTTTTATCTTCTGTCACAGAAACACTGATCTCCTTCCCTTTAGGTGTGTGCTTCATGGCATTATCTAATAAATTTAACAACACCTGTTCTATCAGCTTTGCATCCATGGGAACGAGCAACAGCTCTTCCGGAACCTGAACTCTGATTTCATATTCGGGAAACCTTCTGCTGATATGAGATACCGCACCTCCTACAATTTCCTCTACAGCTTCCCTTTCCTTTTCTATAGTAAGTTTCCCATCATCTAATTTGGTGAGGCTCAGTATATTTTCCATTAAACCGTGAAGCCAGTCCGCCTCATTGAATATTCCCTTTATCATTTCATATTTTTCATCGGATTCCTCCACCATATCCATAAGCATTTCAGAGGTTCCGATAATGCCGGACAGCGGTGTTCTCAGATCGTGTGAGATGGAACGCAGCAGATTCGTTCTGTATCTCTCCTGGACAATTTCAGCATCAGCTTCCATCTGCTTTTGAGAAGCCTGCCAGCGATCCATTGCTAAAGCAATGCTCTCAATCATGACCTGAAGAAGACTTTTCTGATCCTCACTCATCAATGCCGCTTTTTCTGCGGGAATGCGAATCACCCCAAGAGGCTCTTCATTTCCATAAATAGGCCAATCCCAAAATTTTTCTCCCGGATCGAATGCTGTCTCTAAATTTTCCATACGCTCTCTGATCTTGTCATATTTATTGGATTTATAAAAGCATAGGCACTGCGCTTCACAATCAAAGCTTAAACTGACTGCACTGGCAGAAATATGTGCCATATCATTTATATCACTGGCACCGGTCAATCTGGTATTCAGGCTGTAAAGTGAAGTGGCTTCCGCCTCTTTTTCTCTCGCTTCCAGAGCGCTGTGTTTCATCTTTGATGTCAGCGTGCTGGTTATAAAAGCCGTGATAGTCATTAATATAATGGTAATAATATAGCTGGGATTCTTTACAGAAAAGGTATAATAGGGTTCTGCAAAAAAATAATTAAAAGCAAAAGTTGCAATAAATGAAGCTACAATTCCCGTAATATATCCGGTAGCCGCCCAAGCTATCAAAAGAATTGCCAATAGAAAAACCAGAACAATATTGATTTCTGAAAATCCCATATATTTTAATATATGCCCTACTGCCGAGGCTCCTAAGATCATCACAAATATGATCAACATACGATACATAAAAATATCTTTTATGTCTTTAATATTTTTCATTTTTTCCCCCAGGATTAATTAAATTCCTCCATTAAAATCTTAAATTCATTTCGATTAAACTCAATTATCCCCTCATCTCTGAGCTTACCCAATTCATTGGATAAGGCACTTCTGTCCACACAGAGATAATCGGCTAACTCCTGCCTGTTAAAAGGTATTTTAAAATCTTTTCTTTCCTGCTGCTGTGCCTGTGCCAATAAATACGATAACGCTTTTTCACGAATGGTTCGTTTGGACATGTGTTCGATTTTATTATTCAGCAAAATATTTTTCCTAGCCAAAATGCCCAGCATGTTTTCCAGCAGCCTATGATGAAATACGCATGAGTTATCACAGGTATAAATCGCTTTTTTGTAATCAATAAACATCAGCGTGCAATTGGCACCTGCCATAACACTTATGAGAAGTTTCTCCGCCCCCGCACAAACAAAGGCTTCACCGAAAATCTGCCCCACGTCGACATGTGCTATAATGTTTCTGTTTCCTAAAATATCTTCCTTAATAATTTGCACATTGCCGCACAGAACAATACCAACCTTATCTATTTTATCTCCAGCCATAAAAATAATCTCATTCTTACTGTAATCTTTAATACTGGCAGAGAGACATCCAAGCATTTTCTCCAATTCATCTTCCGCTATATCGGAAAATAATGGGTTTTTTCTTAAAATACTAAAATATTTTTTCATTTTTCACCTCTTTGTTGTAAATACAACAGATTCTATGCTTGTAGTATAGTAGGATAAACACATAAAGTCAATGATAATAATTCAAATACTGAAAATTAAGTAATACAAATTATTTTTAAACACATATGGAGGATATAATTATGATAAGAAAGATAATAAAAATTGATACAGAAAAATGTAATGGATGTGGTTTATGCGCACAAGCCTGCCACGAGGGGGCTATTGCTATGATAAACGGAAAAGCGCAGCTAATTCGCGATGATTACTGTGATGGCTTGGGAGATTGCCTGCCGGTATGCCCTACCAATGCAATCTCTTTTGAAGAGCGTGAAGCCGCCGCTTACGATGAAGAAGCTGTAATGGCAAAAAAATCTGCCGAACAGACATTACCTTGTGGATGTCCCGGTACTCATTCAAAAATGATTAACAGAAGCCAAAATGCTCCAAGCATGACAGCAGACGTTCAGCCACCGATGACCTCACAGCTTTCACAATGGCCGGTTCAAATAAAACTAGTTCCGGTAAACGCCCCTTATTTTGATGGTGCAAACCTTCTGATAGCTGCTGACTGTACCGCTTTTGCCTATGGTAACTTCCATCAGGAATTTATCAGAAACCATGTCACTATCGTAGGCTGTCCGAAACTGGATTCTGTAGATTACAGCGAAAAGCTTACAGAAATTATTAAAAACAATGATATAAAAAGCGTTAAAGTAGCTCGTATGGAAGTTCCATGCTGCAGCGGGATAGAAAATGCTGTAAAGCAGGCGCTTATTAACAGCGGCAAAATGATCCCTTGGCAGGTAGTCATTATATCCACGGATGGGCGTATACTATAACGAGGTGTATAGTATGAACCCAAGCCAAGTGACCATGCTGGTAACTGCTGTGGCAAATATCATTGCGGAGGATAAAACAGAAAAAGAAATCAGTGTATTAATAGCCATGTTCGTCCAGCTAGCTGACACACTTGCAACCATATCAATTTTAAAAAATGGAGACGTGGCCATTGAAGATGTAAGGAGCACGATTCTATAAAAGGCCCCAGTATGCTGTACTGGCGGCCTTTTATTATGTTAAATAAATTCTTTTAGAATAACCTCTATCATATGCTTCGCATTAATGAGAAAAGCTTCCTTTGGCTGTTCATTTGCTCTGCCTTCGGACCAATGGTAATTTGCATATTCCTGTAAAATTTCTTCTTGGCTAAGTCCCTTTTTATATAAATCTAACAGAAAATCTTTTTTGTATTCAGCACTTTTAATATATAAATCAAAATATTCATCGGTAAAATACTCCGGCAGCATCCCAAAATGCGGGCATATGACATATTTAGCTCCATAAGCTTTGCATTTTAAAGCGGATTCGATACTATCCTTATAGCTCTTTAAAATAGCTGTATGCACAAATTCCGGGTTTTCCAATACGCCTGTGCTTTCACTTGCAAACATTATTTTTCTGGGTTCTAAGACATAGGTTAAAGAACAGTCTGTATGACCTTTTGTTTCCAATACTTTAAAATATTCATCTCCGATGGAGATTTCATCCCTCTCGCCTATGACCCTGTCCACCACTAAACCGTCGGTTAAAATTTCATTCTTACATTCCGAATACAAATCTCTTGCTGCCGTACCTAATTCTTTCATAAGAGCACGGGCTCCGGGCCTTGAAAAAATCCTTTTCGCTTTTGCAGCTCCGTAAACTACAGCTTCCGGCCATCTTCTTTTTACATAAGGCAACGCACCTATGTGGTCATAATGAGAATGAGACATCAAGATGCCATCAAGAGTGGTGCGGTTATTCATAGCTAATGCAAATTCAATATTTCTTCCAACTCTGTCTCCGCAATAAGCCATACCGCAGTCCACCAGAAAAGTTTTTTTGCTGCCGAACACCAAAATAGCTTCTCCTCCTTTTCCTGCTGTCACCCTTTGCAGGCCTTCCGGAAATTTGAATCTATCATGATCGGGAAAGTTATTAAAAATAGTATTCATTATCGGTTATTACTTCCTTTCAAAAATAAACTGTAAATTTGTACCACCATCCGCCCCATCTGTTCCTAATCATTGAACTCCTATTGACTCTAGATTATAATCATTTTAATCAGCTCATCTTGTTCAGGCTTCACGGCAGAAACAGAAAAAGCCTTTTCTGCTTCCTCCGCACTCCGTTCCACCTTTTCAGCGTCTGTCCCATAAACAGTAGCTAAAATTTCACCCTTTTCTACTGTATCTCCAACCTTTTTATGAAGATAGACTCCTGCTGACAGATCGATGCTGTCTTCCTTTGTGGCTCTTCCGGCACCGGAATGCTGTGAAGCCAGCCCAATAGCCTTTGCAGCTATTTGATTTACATAACCAGAATTATGACAAATAACATCTTTTATACAGGTATGCTGCGGGAATAAAGCGTAGTCATTTACAATTTCCGGATTACCGCCTTGCCCTTCAATAAACTCGGCTAACTTCTTTAGGGCTTCTCCGTTTTTAAGAACCTTTTCAGCCATTTCATAACCCTGTTCCTTGCTTTCTGCTCTGCCTCCGGCATAAATCATAATACCCGCAAGAGTTAAAGAAAGCTCTGTTATATCCTGCGGCCCTTCTCCTTTCAAGGTATCAATGGCTTCCATGACTTCCAGGCTGTTTCCAACCGCTCGGCCCAAAGGCTGGTTCATATCGGTTATAACAGCAATCGTCCTTTTATGATCCGCATTCCCAATTTCCACCATCATTTTCCCCAGAGTACAAGCATCCTCGAAGCTTTCCATAAAAGCGCCATCACCGCATTTTACATCTAAAACAATAGCATCACTTCCAGAGGCTAATTTTTTGCTCATAATGCTGGAGGAAATCAGACTCATATTGTCTACTGTAGCAGTTACATCCCGCAAAGCATAAATTTTCTTATCTGCCGGAGCGATATGTGCCGTCTGTCCGATTACGGAAAGACCTATGCTGTTTACTTGTCGGATAAATTTGTCAGCTTCAATAGAAGTTTGAAATCCTGGGATAGCTTCCATTTTGTCAACGGTGCCTCCAGTAAAGCCCAGACCTCTTCCGCTCATCTTTGCAATAGGAACTCCGCAGGCCGCGGCCAAAGGTGCCACAACTAATGTAGTTTTGTCACCCACACCGCCTGTACTGTGCTTATCTACTTTGATTCCTTTAATAGCTGATAAATCAATTACATCGCCGGATTGTTTCATTGCGCGGGTCAAATGGAAGGTCTCTTCTTTATCCATTTTTTGAAAATAGATAGCCATTAGCAATGCGGACATCTGATAATCCGGTATACTTCCATCCGTATATCCTTTTACAAAATACTCTATTTCTTCTTGGCTTAATTTGCCGCCATCCCGCTTTTTACCAATTAAATCATTCATGTTCATAGCATTTCCCCCTTATTTCATTCCCTAGGCTCGGATTAAAGCTAAAAAGCTTTCCCCGATTTCAGTTTTTTCCGCTCCTAAGATTTCCGCAATGGTTGCCCCAATGTCCGCAAAGGATTCTCTTACCCCCAAATCAATACCCTGCTTGATCCCTTTTCCATAAATGACAACGGGAACATGCTCTCTGGTATGATCCCATCCTGTATGAATCGGATCGTTTCCATGATCCGCACAAAGAATTAAGACATCCTCTGTGCTCATAGCCCCTAGAATTTCCGGAAGCCGTGCATCAAATTCCTCGATAGCTTTGCCATACCCTTTGGCATCCCTTCTGTGACCAAACTTTGAATCAAAGTCCACCAGATTAGTAAATATAAATCCTTCGAATTTTTCTTTCAATGCCTCTATGGTTTTATCCACACCATCCATATTGTCGTCCGTATGAACAGATTTGGTTACGCCCTGACCATTAAATATATCACTGATCTTTCCAATGGCATAAACCGTCTTTCCCATAGCTTTTACTTTATCCAAAACCGTCTTTCCACTCGGAGAAACCGCATAATCCCTTCTTTCCGAGGTTCTTGTTCGGTTTCCCTTCTCATCTATGATATATGGCCTTGCAATAACTCTTCCGCAGGCTACATCACCCACCAGCATTTTCCTTGCAATTTCACAGATCTCATACAATCGATTCAACGGAATGACGGCAGTATTTGCTGCAATCTGAAAAACACTGTCCGCTGAAGTATATACGATGGGCTTTCCTGTAGCCTCATGCTCCGGTCCTAATTCTTCAATAATTTCTGTGCCGGACGCTGCATAATTTCCTAAAGTCTCAACTCCTATGGCCTCTTCATAGGCCTTCATAAACGCTTTTGGAAATCCATTCGGGTAAGTCTTAAAAGGTATCTCCGTGTAAAGACCGGCTATTTCCCAATGTCCGGTTATCGTATCTTTTCCCTTTGATTTTTCCTTCAGCTTTCCAAAGGCTCCTTCCGGTTGCTCTACAGCAAATCGGCCTTCTGCCGCCCCCTCAATATTTCCCAACCCCAGCTTTCTTAAATTGGGAATGTGAAAGCTGTCCATATTGTCTGCAATATGCCAAAAGGTATTTGCTCCTTTATCCCCATAGTTTTCTGCATCCGCCAGCTCACCTATACCTAAACTATCTAAAACAATCAACGTTACTCTTTTCATTTTGCTCTCTCCTTTTATATTATTTGAAGGGGCTTACATTGTACATAATCCAATGATACTAAATGATAGCTCACTCCATTCATCACACCTTTAAAGCCATTTTTAAATCCGTCTTTTCCGTGAAGATGCCCATATACTACCTGCTCTGCACCATATCTGGCAAACAGCTCCGTAAATCCGGATTGCTGCATCCTGTCATTAGTAGGCGGATAGTGAAGCATTCCAATAATCCGTTTAAAGCCAGCTTTTTCAGCTGCTGACAATGAAAACTCCAGCCGGAGAAGCTCTCTGTCGTAGATTTTATTATCATGCTTGCAAAACTCATCACTTCCCGGGCATATCCAGCCGCGGCTTCCGCATATAGCAATGTCCTCAATGGCATAGAAATCATTTTGCAGAAACACCATATCTTCATAAAGCTTATTGAGTTTTCCTATCCCTGTCCACCAAAGATCGTGATTACCTTTCGTAATGATTTTTTTCCCTGGAAGCTTATGAATCCATTCCAGGTCCGCTAACGCTTCTTCCTTTTTTAAAGCCCAGGAAATGTCTCCCGGTATTAAAATAAAATCATCCTTTGTAATTGTTTCTTCCCAGTTTTCCTTTAACCTGTCCGTATGGTTGATCCATTGCCCGCCATAAATGTCCATGGGCTTTCCCACCCGTTCATCAAAGGATAAATGCAAATCCGCAATAGCAAAAATCTTCATCTATGTCTATTCCTCTTCTTCATCATTTAAATATCCGATTAAATTGCCCGATTCTAACTCTAATATAGATGTACTTTCCAATTCACTTAAGCCCGTAATTCCCCTAAGCTTTCTCTGTATACTTCGGGTTCTTGTACCGATTAATTTATCCAGCTCAGCATTTGCCTGATTAATTCTTTGCTGAGTAGCCTCCAGAACTTTTCCGAATTTATCAAATTCTGTTTTAACAGCTCCTAAAACATCCCATACCTGACTGGAATGTTTTTGTATAGCCAAGGTTTTAAAACCCATTTGCAAGCTGTTCAGAAGGGCTGCCATGGTAGTGGGCCCGGCGATGCTAATTTTGTAGTCTCTCTGCAAAGTCTCCACCAGGCCCCGCCTTACCACTTCCGCATAAAGTCCTTCAAAAGGTAAAAACATAATGGCGAAGTCCGTAGTTGCAGGAGGTTCTACATACTTTTCATGAATGTCCTTTGCCGCTTTCTTAATGGCTTTCTCCAATTCCTTCGCTGCTTCATCAATTTCACAGCTGCTTCCGGAATCATAGGCTTCAACAAGCTTAGTATACGCATCTGCCGGAAATTTAGCATCAATAGGTAAATAAACTACCCCATCCTGATCACCGGGAAGCTTGATAGCAAATTCTACCCTCTCCATTCCGCTGCTCTTCGTTCTTATATTTTCTTCATACTGTTCCCTGGACAAAATTTGCTCCAAAATAGCCCCAAGCTGTATTTCCCCCAGAATTCCCCTGGTCTTTACATTGGAAAGAACCTTCTTTAAATCACCCACGCCGGAAGCCAGTGTCTGCATTTCTCCCAGTCCTTTATAAACCTGTTCCAGTCTTTCGCTTACCAGTTTAAAGGATTGGCTGATTCTATCCTCTAAGGTTTTCTGCAATTTTTCATCTACGGTATTTCTCATACGCTCAAGCTGCTTGTTATTCTCTTCTTGCAGAGCAGCTAATCTTGTTTCCATGGTTTTTCGTATATTTTCCAGCTTCTGTTCATTTAGCATAGCCATATCATTAAACTGCCTGTTTAGCTGTGCTAAACGCATATCCTGTGCCTCAGCTGATTCTTTCTGATTTCCTGCAACCATATCTCCCATGGCCTTAAAACTCCCCTGGATAAACTGAAGAGTTTCTTGTCTTGACGATTTTATTTCGTTAACTAGATCCAGTTTTAGCTGGCTGATATCTTTTTCTGATTTATCTTTTATATGTAATAACTGTCGTTTAACAGAGATATAAATAA
>DKLE01000300.1 GCA_002455605.1 Firmicutes bacterium UBA6648 | reverse complement strand
GGGGATTATTCTTTGATAGTAGGGAATATCAAGCTTCCTAAGAGTGAAAATGAAGTAATTCAGGTTTTTTCTGTCAGGGAACAGCGCATTGTGGAGAAAACAGCTCTTCATTGGCGGGATAAACGTGCTCTGGGAATACTTTTATGCTTTTATACCGGAATAAGATTGGGCGAGCTTTGTGGATTAAAATGGAGTGATATTGATTTAGAAGCAGGGACTATGTCTATTTTGAGAACCGTATCTCGAACTAAAAACTTTCAGGGAGGAGGAAATAAAACAGTATTGCTTGTGGGAAAACCAAAAAGTCGTAAATCTATCAGAAAAATACCTCTTCCGGATTTTCTACTAAAAATATTGAAAGAGGGTAAACCTCATTCGGCAAGTGAAAATAATTATATTCTTTCAGGAACTGGTATACCGATGGATCCCAGAACCTATCAAAAATTATATAAAAGAATACTGATACATGCAGAGATAAAGGATCGTAAATTTCATGCCATTCGACATACTTTTGCCACAAGGGCTTTAGAACTGGGAATTGATATCAAGACTCTCAGTGAAATATTAGGACATTCCAATGTTTCTATTACTCTCAATATCTATGCTCATTCTCTAATGGAGCAGAAAAAAGTAGCAATAGACAGACTCAATAAAATGCATATCAAGCATATGGAAATGGATTTATTCACCGTCAATAATTCCGTCATATCTATTTGAAACTCAAGTAATTTCAATGTTTTAAAGGCAGCAGGACGTAGTTTCAACTAAACTGCGAATTGAAATTATTATTCTGAAAGTATTAGCTTCCCGCGCAGGATTATTTTTTATTCGCAATTTTAATTATAATCCCAATTGATGAAACAAATTTATGCCTTTAGCAGCTTTAAGAAAGAAAGGATATGATAGTATGAAGAAATGGTTCGAAAACATTAAAATTGCACAAAAATTGAGATATGGATTTCTATTCGTTGCTTGTTTGGGCATTTTCATTGGCGTCATCGGTATTATAACGATTATTAATATGGCAAATCACCAGCAGAATACTTATGATAATTATACCTTAGGGATCCAGTGCTCTGCCAATGCAGAGACTAGTTTTTTGAAGGTGAGAACCTCGGTCCGGGATTTGTATATTAACTATAATACGGATAGAGACAAATATTGTAAAGAAATTTCTGAGCAATTAGGCAAAACTGATGTTTATCTGAATGATTACAGTGAAACATTAGTGGACAGTCAGGACCAAGAAAATTTTAGTAAAGCAAAAGAAGCTTACGAGGGCTATAAGGAAGCGGCGAATGAAATTCTGGCAGCAGTTACTTCCGGTAAGACGGAAGGAGACATATTGGCCATTATTACGTCTTCAAAAAATGAGGCTCAAAGCGCAGATGAAGCATTTGATATGATTACAGAATACAATGCTTCCCTGGCGCTGGACCAGCTTCAGAGCGACAGAACGTCAGCCTGGGTGGCTATTTCAGTTATGATAGCAGTTGTTGTTCTATCTTTTATTTTCGCTTTAATTCTGGGCAGCTATATTTCAGGGAGTATCAGCAGACCAATGCAAAAGTTTGCAGCTTTTGCTGAAATCCTGGCCGATGGTGATATTGATGTGAACAAGGTAACTGATGAAGGGGACAGAAGGTTGAATTTGAGGAAAGATGAGATCGGTATACTGGCCAAATCTTTTGATCGGGTTATTGCCGCTACTGTACAGCAGGCACAGCAAACCAAGGCCATATCCGAAGGAGATTTAACAGTGAGCGTTCCTATTCGATCCGATAATGATGTTCTTGGGAAGGCGCTTTTTACTTTAGTTGAAAGATTCAACAATCTGGCAAACTCTATTGTTTCTTCTGCAAACCAGGTGGATTCCGGAGCCAAGCTTGTATCGGACTCCAGTATTTCCCTTTCTCAGGGGGCTACTGAGCAAGCTAGTTCTGTGGAGGAGTTAACTGCATCACTAGAAGAAATAACGTCTCAGACTACGCAGAATGCACAGGCTGCACAGGCTACTGACAAGCTTGCAAAGGAAATTAAGTCCGATGCAGAAGCAGGGAATTCTCAAATGCTGGATATGCTTCATGCCATGGATGAAATTAATAATTCTTCTGACAACATAGGCAGAATAATAAAAGTCATTGAAGATATTGCATTCCAGACAAATATTTTGGCTTTAAATGCTGCTGTGGAGGCGGCTAGAGCAGGGCAGCACGGCAGAGGTTTTGCTATTGTGGCTGATGAAGTCAGAAGCCTTGCTGGACAGTCTGCCAAAGCAGCTAAAGAAACCTCGGAATTAATTCAAAACTCCATTAAAAAGGTTGAAGATGGGACAAAGACGGCCAATGAAACTGCCGGTGCACTGGGGAAGATTGTATCCGGAATTACACAGGTGACAGAACTTATTGACAATATTGCTTCTGCGTCGAATGAGCAGGCTGCGGCATTGGAACAGATTAATCAGGGAATTATGCAGGTGTCACAGGCTGTACAGAATACTGCTGCAGCTTCGGAAGAGAGCGCAGCGGCCAGTGAAGAGCTTTCCGGCCAGGCAGATTTATTGAAAGAATGTGTCAGTGTATTTAAAATAAATACAAACGTTGTTTTGTCAGATGAAGTTTAAAGGTATAAAGCAGCAGAGCATAATGAAATTTTTTGATCTATAAATAGCATCATGAAAAAGAGAAGAGGTTGTCTCAAAATGGTAACTGAAAGGCATAAAATCAATGGATTTTATGCTGCTGAATCATTTTGAGAAAGCCTCTTTTTATGTGAAGATTTTATGAAAAAGGAGCAACGTTGTTGAATGCTAACTAAATTTATGATATAGTTATCAAGTTAAATTAATGAACTCGGAGATAAAAATGAACATAATAAACGAATACATAGAAAAATTAAAACAATTTTTTATAGATTTTAAAAGTAAATATGGAATCCTGGGATGTACAGCTGTTGCTTTAGCAGGTTTAAAATTTATCGTGTTTTACCATTTGATGTCGGTAAAGTCAAATTTACTGCTGGTATGTATTATTTCCTGGGCAATAACATACTTTTTATTTAATTCATTCAAGAATAAGTATATACCTTCTGTTATCTATTTGGTTTTATCCATTTTAATGTTTGCAGACGTTACATATTGCAGCTTTTTCAATAAGTATCTTTCCGTTGCGTTGATTGGTTCAGCGGGAATGTTAGGGGATGTGACGGCGAGTATAAAAGAAATTATGAGACCGATTAATTTCTTCATGCTGCTGGATGCCGTTTTTATATTGCTTACCGTTATCTTACATAATCACGATGGGAAGAACGGATTTTCTTCATGGATTAATATCCTAAAAAAAAAGGATAAAATAGAAATTTCTGAGGCTGTGGAACAGGAAGAAGAAGGTATTAAACCGATCCGAGATATTTTAGCAGAGCTGGATTCCATGGCAATAGAGGAGCCTGAGAAAGATGCTGAGGATATAATAGAGCAAAAAATGGAAGCTCTTAATTTGGAAAAGCAGCAATATCAAGGGAGAGTCGGCAGAAAACGGGCAGAAAGAAAACGAAGAAGAGAAAAGGTTAAGCGGTTAAGAACACATAGGAACAGCATTATTCCGGTTTGTATAATCGTTTTATTAATCGTAAGCAGTTCTTTTTCTCCTTTTATGCAGTCTATAGCTAAGCAGGAGTTTTATACCTATCACATAGGAGATGTGGCATCAGAGGTATTTGGCTTGTCCGGACAAAAACATATCATGGAGTTTCAGGATAATTATGCCGCAGAAAAAGAAGGCCCTTTGTTTGGAGTAGGCAAAGGAAAAAACCTGGTTGTTATACAAATCGAATCCTTTCAGAACTTTTTGATTGGAATGAATTATAACGGACAGGAAGTAACTCCGTTTCTAAACAGCCTGATAAAGGATAAAACCGTTTATTTTGATCATTACTATCAGCAAGTAGGTACAGGAAATACTTCCGATGCAGAATTTGCCACAAATAATTCCATTATGGGATCCATAGAAGCCTTTACTTATCAGCTTTATGAAAAGAATTATTTCCGAGGCCTCCCATGGCTTTTAAAGGATGAAGGCTATGAAACAGCAGTTCTGCATGGTCATGAGAACAGAGACTTCTGGAATAGAGATGACATTTATCCGGCATTAGGCTTTGATCATTATTACGGCGGGTTAATCGGGGATACAGCGCGTCCAGGCGGTAACTTCAAAATGACTGAATGGATGGGATGGGGCCTGACCGATTCGGAATTTTATCCTCAGGCTATGAAATATATTAAAGAGCTGCAGGAGCCGTTCTACAGTTTTGTGATTACCCTTTCCAATCATCATCCGTACGAAATGCTGGACAAGTATAAATTTATAGATTTGGCACCGGAGGATGAAGGAACTTTAGTGGGCAATTACCTGAACAGTGCGGCTTATACGGACTATGCACTTTCCAAGCTGTTTGATGAATTTAAAAGGGCAGGCCTTTATGAAAATACAGTTTTTGCTTTTTACGGCGATCATATGGGCCTTCCATCGGCAGATGAAACAAATGAGGTTATGGGAAGACTTCTTGGACATACATATGACTGGGACGACAGAATGAATATTCCTTTGATTATTCATATTCCTGGTGCGGAGGAGGACATAACGGCTACTATACATAATGTAGGAGGGCAGGTAGATTTTCTTCCGACTATTTCATATGTTCTGGGATTAGATCAACTGGATACCATATATTTAGGCCATAATTTATTTACTTATGACAAAGGGGTAGTTGCAGAGCATGCCTACCTGCCTTACGGATCCTTCTTTATAAATGGCTATGGCTTTGAGATGTCTAGGGATGGAGTCTTTAAGAACGGCAGAGCATGGGACTTGGAAACAAGAAAACAGGTAGATGCAAGTCAATTTTATGATTATTATATCCGATCCATGGGAATATCTGATACGTCCATTTATATTCTGAAAAATGATATTCTTAGAAAAGTATATCAAGACGGAATGAGTAGAGAAGAGGTTTTCTAGCATGAAAGAAAAACTGTTTGCCTATATTTTTAGTCTTAAAGATTTATATAGAAAGAATAGTAAGGTGGCAAATAATGCCATCTTACTTTTACTTATTTTTCTATTTGCTTTTAACCCATTTGGAGGAGCATATGCTACGTCTGTTTCTAATCAAGAGTTTTTTACTTACCACATTAAGGATCTGGCCAAGTATTTGGCAAATGATTCCGATATGAATGAGGAAGGCTATTATTTGGCTACGGGAACCTATGAAAAACAAAAAGACGGAGAGCTTTTCGGAGCAGCTAAGGGGAGAAATCTCATTATGATACAAATGGAGTCTTTCCAAAACATGATGATTGGTGCCGATTATTACGGTCAGGAAATAACTCCTTTTCTGAATGATTTTATAAAAGATGACAGTACGATTTATTTTGATAATTTTTACAGTCAAATTGGCAGCGGAAATACTTCCGATGCAGAATTGGCAGCGAATAATTCCCTGTTTGGATCAATAGAGAGTTACTCCTATCAATTATTTGAGAATAATTATTTTAGGGGATTGCCATGGCTTCTGAGAGATCAGGGCTATACTGCTTCTGTTATGCATGGATACAATAAGGAATTCTGGAACAGACAGAATATTTATCCGGCTTTAGGCTTTGACAATTTTTATGGTGATACCGAGTTTAAAAGTGATAATATTGACGGCATAGGAGGAGGGCGTATAGTCGGTATCAGTGACCGTGCTTTTTTCAAACAAGCTATAGACTATATGAAAGAACAAAAAGAGCCCTATTATAATTTTTTAATTACGCTGTCAACTCATAATCCTTTTGGGCTGCCTGGGGAGCTTAGTGAAATCAAGCTGAAAAAAGAGGATCAAAATATGGTGGGACACTACTATGACTCCATACATTATGCGGATAAATGTCTGGGAGAATTCATAGAGGGATTGAAAAAAGAAGGTCTTTATGATAATTCCATTATAGTCATGTACGGGGATCATTTCGGTCTGTCAAAGGCAGATCCTAATGTGGATACGCTGGTAAGCAAATGGCTTGAGCATGAATATACCTATGATAATATGGCTAATGTACCCCTTATAATACATGTTCCTGGGGAAGAGATCAATCAGACAGTCAGTATCTCCGGAGGGCAGGTAGATATTATGCCCACAGTAGCCTATTTGCTTGGCATGGAGAACTTAGACACCATTTATTTGGGTCAAAATCTTCTTACGGCAAAGGAAGGGTTTGTTCCTTTGCAGATACATATGATTAAAGGGTCTTTTATTAAAGATGATACGGTTTTTGAAATGTCCAGAGACGGTGTATTCAGCAATAGCAAGGCATGGAACCGAAAGACTGGGGAGCCGATGGACATAGAAGGCTTAGAGGAGGACTATCTGAAAGCCAAAGAGAAAATAGAATTGTCACATTTTTATTTGTACAATAATGTTTTGAAATTGGCACTTCAAGACGGGAAAGATATTGATAAAATTATATCAAAATTAAACAACCGAGTGAAGGTACCTAAAACGTTGAAATTCATGTATATAAATAGTTCCGATTCAAAGGGAATTGATCATCTTGCTGAATTTTTAAAAGAAAATCCCAAGAAGTTTGTTATGATTTCTTCTGATAATCTTGTAGAAACTTTAAATGTATTTGCGGATAGATATTCCGGTAAAAAAGGAGAAGTAGGAGATATAAAAGAAATCGACTCCAAGACTAATCAGGGCTTTGAAAATATGAAAAGCAGGATTATTCCATTGATGCAGGATACTACAAATTATTCAAAGGTGGAATATTTAGGATATGAAAACATTATGATTCTGCCGGATTTTCAAAATCATACGGTGAAGGAAATAAAGGACTTTATATCAGATAATAAACCCTATGGAATAGTTATTAACATAGATAATGGCCTATGGCAGAAGGAATTTGCCGAGAATGCAGGGCTTTCTAAGGTTTATGCCTACTCAGAAGAGGGTATCCGATGGATAGATAAGCTAAACCTTAAAGCCAACAGAGTTTATGGTATTGTTCAATAGCAAAGTACTTATTAATCCTTTGAACGAAGAATGAGAAGCTGACCGCTGTCTACGGAAATTTCACATTCTTCCGTTAAAAATTCATTACTGATTCCCAGGGGAAAAGAATTGGTAAGGAGTGCGCCGGTAAGCTCCCATTTGAGGTTTTTTGTAGTTACATTAATACTCTTTTCTGAGTAACTGATTAAAGATATTTTTTCCCCCGGCTGTCCCGATAGCTTAATGGATTCATTCATTATAAGCATGATGTGATTTTGATTATCGCACATGCTTATTTTTTTAGCCTTGAGCTCATGTTCCTTCCAAAAATTAATAGCCCAAGCCATGCTTTGGAGATTGGAGAGGGTATGATCCAATCGTCCTCCCATTCCTCCGATAATACATATTTTATCGAACTCTTTTTCTACTGCATATTTGACACAGAGCATGGTGTCCGTATCATCTTTTTCTGAGGGATAGTGTATTGTTTGTATTTCTGAGGATATGTTTTCTCTAAAGGAATCAAAGTCTCCGATAATCAAATTAGGAATAATGTTTTCTTGCTTTGCGAATCGGTAGCCGCCGTCAGCACATAGAATAAAGGGCTTCTCTTCTTTATTTATAAAATCGCTTATCTTCCCATTAATATAAGCTGTAATGATATAACACGTATTCATAGATTACCTCTTTTATTTCTTGTAGCAGTATTGTATAATTTAAGAAAAATTGACGAAATTTTCGAAAAAACATCAAATGATTTTTCAAAAAATAGTATAACATATTAAAGAATTGCACGATACTGTTATTTGTTTGCTGCCCCTATTTATTATTAATTTTGTTTTATAAAAAATACATTTTTCGGAGGGGTTATGTAAGATAATTATCTTGAAAATTAGCAATTTACAGTCTATACTATAAATTAATTGAGAAAAAATTAACATGCGTTGAATAAGAGGTATAATACTGTGGATAAAAAAATTAGTGAAGTACTTGAGAAAAAAGTTAATCCTGTATTAGCAGAACATTATGGAGGAGCCATTCTCTCCAAATATGAAGATGGCGTGGCTTGGGTGAAGCTGACTGGTTCATGCTGTGCCTGTCCTTCAGCACAAATGACTGTAGAGGATGTTGTAAAACAAATTGTTATGGAAGAATGTGATTTTGTGGAGGACGTGAAATTGGATAATTCCGTAAGTGATGACTTGCTAGACATGGCCAGAAAACTTTTAAATAAAGAGTAACAACCTTTTGTGAATGACAGGTCTGATGTGTAAAGTCTGATATTAGAGGCTTTCATGCTGACAAAAAAAGCTTGCTAAGCTACTGCCGGAACAAAAAGCAAACTTTGTTTGCGTACAACTAGTTTTTTAGTAAGCCGCCCAGCTTTTTTGCTGAGCGGCTTATTTTAAAAATAAAAAATTATTTATGGAGGAAGATAATTTGAGGTGTGGCGTTCGGTTTTGTGGAGGATGTAATCCAAGATATGACAGAGGAAAAGCACTGGTAACTTTAGAGGAAGGGTTAAAAGGTGAAGTCGATTTTGTTATAGCAGAAGAAAATGTTTTGTATGATTTGTTGCTTGTAATCGGTGGCTGCACAAATTGTTGTGCTTCTTATGAACAATTTAATACTAAAGAAGGCGTTATAAAAATGTGGGATAAAACACAAATTGAAAAAATTGCCAGAGCTATTAAAGAGTTAGAATTTTAAAAAAGAGATGGAGGGCTCCCTGAGATGAATAATTGGAAAGAAATTTATGAAAGCAGAAAGTGCACTGCAGATGAAGCAGTCCAGAGAATTAAGAATGGTGACAGAGTAGTATTTGCTCATTGCGTGGCAGAACCGATTACTCTGGTAGAGGCAATGGTGGCAAATGCGGAAAACTATGAGAATGTAACGGTATCCCATATGGTTACACTGAATAAAGGGGAATACACAAAACCGGAGTATAAGGGCCATTTCCGATTTGAAGGGTGGTTTGCAAGTGCCAGCACGAGAGGTTCCTTAGCGGAAGGTCACGGTCAGTTTGTACCTGTATACTTTCATGAGGTACCGAAATACATAAGAAAAGGGATATTTCCCATTGATGTTGCTATGGTTATGGTATCGGCACCTGATCGGAATGGCTTTTGCTCGGTAGGAGTATCTGCCGATTATACCATGCAGGCAATTCGATCCGCTAAGATTGTATTGGCTGAGATTAACGATCAGGTTCCGGTAGTATATGGGGAAACTTTTGTACATATAAGTGAAATTGATGCATTTGTAGAAACTTCACATCCTCTTCCAGAACTTGCCTTACCTAAAATCGGAGAGATCGAGCAGGCCATTGGTAAGCATTGTGCGTCTTTGATTGAAGATGGATCCACCTTGCAGCTGGGCATTGGAGCAATTCCTGATGCCGTGTTGTCACAGTTAAAAGATAAAAAGCACTTGGGTATCCATTCTGAAATGATTTCCGACGGTGTTGTGGATCTGTATGAGGCAGGAGTGATTGACTGTTCAGAAAAATCCATTGAAAAAGGTAAAATGATAGTTACTTTCTTAATGGGAACAAAGAGACTTTATGATTTTGCCGCAAATAATCCGGTGCTTGAAATGAAGACAGTGGACTATGTAAACAATCCTGCTGTAATAGCACAGAATTCAAAAATGGTATGTATCAATGCTTGTTTGCAGGTGGACTTCATGGGCCAGGTGGTTTCAGACAGTATCGGAATCAAACAATTCTCAGGAGTAGGCGGCCAGGTGGACTTTGTACGGGGAGCAGCTATGTCTTTGGATGGCAAGGGAAAAGCAATTATTGCAATGCCTTCAGTAGCTAAGAAAAAGGATGGTACTATGATTTCCAAGATTGTTCCGTTTATTGACCATGGGGCAGCAGTTACAACAAACAGACATGATGCAGACTATATTGTAACAGAGCACGGTATTGCAGAGATGAAGGGAAAATGTCTTCAGGACAGAGCCAGAGCGCTGATTAATATAGCACATCCTGATTTCAGAGAAGAGCTGAAGGAAGAATTTGGAAAACGATTTAATGTAGGATTTTAAAACAATAATTATATACTAAAGATAAAAAATAGCTGGTAAAGGTAAATTTCCGGCTATTTTTTTGTTAAAAAACATTAAAATTTATTTTTATATATGGAAAAGTATTGAAAAAATACAAAACTAACGATATAATGTAACACTGAGATTATAGTGTATACAAAAAAAGTGTATACAAAGAGGGAAGGAAAGAGAGTATGAATCAGAATATCGTAACAGAAACAAGTCGTAACATAAGGGCGATAGCACGTGTATCGCTTCAGGGAAAATGGAAATTAGCAGTTATTGCAACTGCGGTGTATATGATTGCACTTATGGTGCCTGCAACTATTTTAGATGTTATTTTTGGTGGGGAAGATGGTATATCCAT
>DKLE01000213.1:20948-28904 GCA_002455605.1 Firmicutes bacterium UBA6648 | reverse complement strand
TCAGCAATTCCTCCGAAATTGAAAATAATATTGTATTATAACATATCTTCTATATTTTACCAATCATTCTTTTGAATTTATCTTTTATCGTGTAATGTACCCTGAAAAACGATCCTACCACCAAGAGACCTACTGAAATGCTCCCTGCCATGAGCAGAGTCTCCGTTCCGGTTGTTGCGGCCATCTGCAAATCTCCGTTTATCAGGTATAAAGTAGTATAGTACATCCCCGCCCCCGGAACCAAAGGGATGATTCCCGGAATAATGTATACGGTAGCCGTTTCTTTATATACCCTTGAAAAAATATCAGCCAGAATTCCTACCACACAAGCAGCTAAAAAGCTGCCTAACAAGGTACTCCCATAATCATTGCGGCAGTATGAAAAAATAACCCATCCCATTGCTCCCACCAGACTGGACATAACGATATTCCTTTTCGGCACATGAAAGAGTATAGCAAATCCCACAGTAGCCACAAATCCAAAAATAAATTGTACAAAATATATCATATAATTTTACCTCCGAAGAGAACCCACAATCTTAAAACTACCCCCGCTCCTGTTGCCAGCGAAATAGCTATGAAAAAAGCTTCTGCCGTTCTCGCTACTCCGGACAGCATGTCACCAACCAGAAAATCCCTTATTGCATTGGTTATTGCCACTCCGGGAACAAAAAGCATAAGCGCTCCGATAGTAATAGGCCCTGAACTGTTTCCCAGGCCCATCGCCGTACAAATTAATGCTAAGAATGCCGCAAAAGCCGTACAGCAAAACCCTTTTATAAAATAATTGGTTTCTAACTGTTCAAACCCTATGGATAATAAATAGCTGACAGCACCAATGACAAAAGCACAGGCGAAATCCTGTATGCTCCCATTAAACAATAAACAAAAAAATGCACATGCCAAGGCCGCTCCCAAGCTTTTAATCCACATATTATACGGCTTGCTTTGAGCAATTTGTTTAATTCTTTCCATCCCTTCTTCAATAGATAAGTCTGTATTAACAAAATCTCTGGAGAATTGATTGATTTCTGAAATTTTCCCCAGATCAATGCCGGTTCCTTTTATCCGCTTTATAAAAGTAAACATTTCACTGTCATCACCTTTATCCAAAGACAAAAAAATTCCTGTGGGGGTTACAAATACTTCCACATACGGTATATTACAAGCTCGGCAGATTCGTGTAATAGTATCCTCTACCCGATAAATTTCCGCTCCGCTCTTCATCATAATTTCCCCTGCAAATAAAGCGAGTATTATTATTTTTTTCTGCATCTGCTTTATCATTTTATAAAAGCCCCCGATCAAAAATTAGTATATAGAATTATATCATAAATCTATTTTAATTTATTATTTTACTAAAAATTTTAATAAAATAAACAAAGTCTCTTGACTTTTTCATTTTATCGCTTTATTATAATAATGTATTAAACAATTGCTAGGTATTCAGTATAAATCATAAAACAGGAGGTTTTGATTATGATAGCCCTTAAAAAAAATAAATCAAACAAGGTTATTGCTGAAAAAAATTTTACTAAAGAAGAATTAAGTGCCTATAATTTATACATTATAAATGGCTGCAGCCAGAATAATACAAAAATTAAAAAGCCTGCGTTTATTGGTTCCTATCACTAAAATTGGCTGCAAATTAAATATTTATTTGACATATCTATTTATATTAAGTATAATAGACGATAAATCAAATGAGGAGAAAGTTTTAATGTTATTTGTAATGCACATTTTGAACAATAAATATCACCATAGAGCCAAGCAGTTATACTCTTATTCTTATAAGGGGATAACTGCGTAATTTGCTTGTGCTCTTTCAGCAGAGAAAATTGCGGCCTTGTGATTTCAAATTTTGCTATCGGAGTATGAGCCGATAGCTTTTTTATTTTTTGAAATTCAACAAAGGTGGTAATTATTATGGAAAATAATAAAAAATTATATATGTATAAAAGCTTTATCCTATTACAATGCCTGATTTGGGGAATAGGCAATCCAGTCACGAAAATCGGTCTGAACACAATCACTCCCTTTTATTGTCTTACCATGCGGTTCACACTGGCTTTTTTAGTGTTCATCCTTTTCTTTGGCAAAAAAATAAAAGAAGATCTCACAAAAGAAAGCTTGCCGGGACTATTTATTATCTGCCTTTTTAATGCAGTATCTTTTATTTTTTCAACGCTGTCTCTTCAGGCTACTGCAGCAAACATTTCGGGTTTTCTCATGGCCTTGTCAGTGGTATTTACGCCCCTCTTGTCGGCTGTAGTTCTCAAGAAAAAAACGAACCTTAAAGTAATTTTGTCGATTGCCATTGTAGTAGCGGGAATGTATTTTCTGTGCGGAAACAGCGGCCAATTTCAGTTTGGCCTTGGAGAGCTGTTTGCACTGCTTAGCTCCGTATCCCTGGCGATTACCTTGATATACAGCTCAAAGCATGTTTGTACCATAGGCCCTATGGTTATTTCTTCTGCTCAGGCAGGCTTCACTGCACTTGTTTCCTTCATTTTCGCCCTATTTTTTGAAGACTCACACATTTTATTCCATGTTTCGGCTTCAGGCTGGGGCGCGCTTATCTATTTGGCACTAGGCTGCACTTGCATAGCCTATATGCTGCAAAATTGTGCATTGAAGCAAGTCTCTGCGGTATTTGTCTCCTTAGCTTTTTGTATGGAGCCTATTTTTACCGCTTTAGCCTCTTATCCCCTTTTAGGAGAAACATTATCTCTAAAAGGTATATCAGGCGCGGTATTGATTCTTACAGGCACTATCATTGCATCAGTCCTGCCCTCTTATGAAGAGGAGAAAATGGAACCTGTGATAGAACTTACAGACACGGCTCCGGCGCAAAATACAGACTGCTCAAAACTCTTGCCCTAGTGTTCAGAAGTGGCATTTTAAAAGGACAACTGGACTTTTGCGTATTTTTTTGTTATACTACCTGCATACTAACAGGTAGGAGAAATTAAATCATGAGATTGAATAAATATATAGCTCAGGCAGGTCTGGCCAGCAGACGGGGTGCAGACGAGCTTACGGCTAACGGAAATGTTAAAGTAAACGGATTAGTAGTAAAAGAGCTTGGATATGATGTGAAGGACGGCGACGTGGTTGAAGTCAACGGACGCAGAATCGATATGCAATCACAAAAGCCGGTCTATATCATGTTGAATAAACCTCTCGGCTATATCACCTCTTCCAATGATGAGAAAGGCCGTCCCACAGTTCAGAATTTGGTGGCTGATGTGGATGCCAGGCTTTTTGCTGTCGGCAGGTTGGACTATAATACATCCGGCATGCTTCTTATGACAAATGACGGCGATCTGGCTTATAAACTCACACACCCGAAACACCATATATACAAAACCTATCGTGCCAGAGTCACAGGGGTACTTTCCAGAGAAAAAATCGCCAAGCTTAGAAATGGTGTGGATATCGGCGGATTTGTTACATCAAAGGCCAATGTCACAGTTATTAAACAGGGCGAACGATCCGCTATCGTGGAAATTCAGATTTATGAAGGAAAAAACCGGCAGGTTCGAAAAATGTTCGCTGCCGTTGGAAACAAGGTCCAAGAACTGGAGAGAGTGGCAATCGGCCAGCTATATTTGGGACGATTGATGACAGGACATTACCGAAAGCTTACACCTAAGGAAATTGAGTATCTAAAAAACTGCTAGGGAAAATGAAATAAACCCCTTTTGTTAGACAAAAACAAGTCTAGCAAAAGGGGTTTATTTTATGCGTTTATAGCAATTTCTTGTTCACGGAGAATATCTTGTTTGCGCTTTTTCTTTCTGTACATAATCGAATAATATACAGGAAGCATTATTAATGACAATATAGTAGATGCAATCAATCCTCCTACGTTTACCAGTGCCAATCCCTGCATCATCTTTCCGCCGTCGCCAATGCCAATAGCCATAGGCACCATGGAAACTACTGTTGTCAAGGTGGTCATAAGTATCGGTCTCATACGAGTAACTGCTGCTTCAATCAGTGATTTTTCAAGAGGCATTTCTGCTCTATACTGGTTAACAGTATCCACATATAAAATGCCATTATTCACTACGGTACCAATCAGCATCAGGAATCCCAATAATGAAACCATACTTATCGGTACATTAAATAAGAACAGTAACAGAAATGAACCAATTAATGCAAAAGGTATGGTAGTCATCACCATGAATGAAAATCTAGGGGATTCAAACTGAGCTGCCATTACAACAAAGATTAAAAATACTGCAGCAGCTATGGCTTTTCCTAAGGATGCAAATTCGTCGCCCATGTACTCATCTACTGCATTTACACCATAGGAGATTTCATCCGTCATATACTTGGAGGCAACCTCCTTATTCAGCAGAACTGTAGAATTTTTATCTGCTTTATCCGTAAAGTCAGCACTAATGGTTACTTCATATTGTTTATCTCCCCTGGCGATGGAACTTGGACTGTCTTCAAAATAAATATCCGCTACATCTGATAAAGCAACAGCTCCTCCTCGTCCATCGGCTAAAATAATCCCTTGCACTTTATCTAAAGTATCATATTCACCATCTGCAAATTCGACGTTTACATCAATATCCTCACTATTCACCTTCATAGTAGTTGCGGTCACACCGCTCAACATATTGTTTACGCTCTGTGCAATTCCTATTGGTGATAACCCCTCTGCTTTAGCCTGTACAGGGTCCACAGAGATTTTCACTACCGGTGCGGCATTTTCCAAGCTGGAATGAACCTTCGTTATTTCCGGTCTGGTCAACAGCTCTTTAGTAATTTTATCTGATACCTGCTTTAATTCATCATACTGAGTGCTCTTCAAAATCAATTCATAACCGCTATTTGATTCCATCATAGACATATTTGAACCAACATCTAAATCAATATTGCTGTTCTTTATGGCATTCATAGCCGGCTTCCAGGATTTCATCACAGTTTCCGGCTCCTTAACCTTGTCTTTTAAATAGGCCGTTAATGTTGCCTTTGAACTTCCGCTTAATGACAGGCCGCTTCCTCCATAGGTGACCATATAAGATTCAACATTTTTATCATCAGCTACAATCTTTTCTGCTTCTTTTAGTATCTCATTTACCTTTTCTATGCTTAATCCGGGCCTAGTCTCTATTGTTGCCGTAACTGTGCCGTCATCAACAGTAGACATAAGCTCTACTCCCAGCTGTGAAGCCATAACAAAGGACACCAGTAAAAGTCCTACTGAAACAAGCATTACCGTCTTTCTTTTAGGCAGTATAACCCGCATAATCTTTCGATATTTCACCTGCAGCACTCTTATGGATCTTTGTGCCGGTGCTTTTGTTTTCTCTTCCGGTCTGTACATATAATAGCACAAAGGCACTACAGTAACCGCTGATATATAGGAAGCTATCATACAAAACACAATAGTATATCCCAGTGGTTTAAACAATTGTCCCGTCATCCCCGCTAAAAAAGCTAATGGTAAAAATACAACACAAGTAGTAGCCGTGGAACCGAGAATGGACTGAATTACTGTATTTGTTCCGTCAATAGCTGCTGATTTATAGCTTCTGCTTAATAAGCTTCCTTTATTGGCGGCCTCAATATATCCCGAATCATATTCATCATCCGGAATAGCGGTTCGCGACCGAAAACAGCTCTCCAGTACTACAATGGAGTTGTCTACCATCATTCCTACACCCAGCACAAGAGCACCCATTGTTATAACGTTTAAGGTGAAGCCCAAAAGCTTCATCAAAATTAAAGCCGCCAATATAGAAACCGGAATAGAACTTCCTACAATAAGCGATGCTTTTATATCCCCAAAGAAAAGGAAAATAATCACCATGGATATTATGACCGCCAGTATTAAAGTTTCGAATACCGAATTCAAGGAACTCATGATATCTTCCTTGGAATCACTGACTATCACAATTTTTAAATTTTCATCTGCCTTTTCCAGCTTCTCTACTACCTTCATTACGTCATCAGAAGTATTTACTGCACTGCTGCTCTGCTGCTTCTTAATGGCTACTGATATGGTATCCTCTCCGTTATATCTGCTTATACTGCTTTGATCTTCCAAAGCCTCATATACCGTGGCTACATCCTGCATTTGTATAACACTGCCGTTTGGTACATTTATAGGAATCTCATTAAGACTTTCCATATTATCATAATCGGCTCCGGTAGTGACCGAATACTCCATATCCCCAGTTTTTGTACTTCCTGCCGGATAGGAAAAATCTCCACTGGCAATCGCCTGAGTTACATCATTCAATGCCAGCCCATACTGATTAAGCTTTTCCGGATTCAATTCTATTTTTATATAAGAAGCCCGCCCTCCGGAAACATCTGCACTGGCTACAGAGCTGATCTTTTCAAACTCTGGCACGATCTTATTATTTACATAGTTATATAGATTAGACTGAGCCTGATTACTGATAGACATGGTTACAACTGCCGTATCATTCATATTGATTTCCATTATGTTAGGAGTTCTCGCATCATCTGGCAAATCTGCCGCGAGCCCGTCTATCTTCTTCTTTAGATCCATGTAGGCTTCATCCATGTCTGTCCCATATTCATACTGTATTATTACTATGGAACTGTTCTCATTGGATGAAGAGGTCACCTTATCTAAACCGCTTAAGGTATCCACCGCATCTTCTATCGGCTGAGTTACCAGTTCATCGATATCTTCAGGACTTGCTCCCGGATAGATAGTATTTACCAGCATAATCGGCATATTCATCTCAGGTGTTTGCTCTAAAGTGCTGCTGGCTATGGAGGATACTCCAAATACGATTAGGCATAGTACACATAAAACAGCCGTTACCGGTCTCTTTAATACAAATTTAGTTAATCCCATTTACCGATGCCCCCTCATAAAGCTCCGAACTCCATGTTGAAATAACTTGATCGGAGTTACTCAGTCCCGAAATCACCTGTACATTTTTATCATCTGATATTCCCACCTGGATAAATACTTTATGAGCTTTTCCTTTTTCGTATGTATATACCAATGCCTGGCCGTTTTCATAATAAACAGCTCCGGCAGGTATGATCATTACATTTTCTACTTTGTCAGAAGTCACATAAACCTTTGCTGACGTGCCGGTGGCCAAGGCTGCCTTCAGATCTAAAGTAGCCTTTACCTTAAATAAACCGGAAGCTGCATCCACCATTGTGCTGATTTCACTAACCGTGCCTTCATATTTGGTACCATTCTTCTCCAGCTCCAGCTTATCCCCTACCTGCATTTTCTTTGTAATTCTTTCAGTTGCATCAAAAGCAACAACCTTCTCGCTGCCCCCGGAGATTACACACAGCTTTGTTTGAGGGCTGACATTATCATAAACCTCTACATCGCACGCCTCTACCAGTCCGCTTGTTGAAGCCGTTATTGTGCTGTAACTGGATTGATTATTATAATCATTAACCGCTGATTCATAGGATAATTGCGCTTTAGACAGTGCATTTTTAGTGTCTTCATAGCTTTGAGTCGAAATATCTCCGCCTGCATACAAGGCCTCAGCTCTCTCCATGGCAGTTTTGGCATCTGATAAATTAATCTGAGCCGTCTGCATTCCAATCCTTACGGTATCCAGTTGCTTATTTTCAATGGTACATATTACCTGGCCTGCTGAAATCCTTTGGCCAGCCTTTACCTTTACACTGGTTACCTCTCCTGAGATTTTCGGATAAACTTCTTCTACTTCTGAAGGCTCCACTGTTCCAATAAGAGAACTTGTAAGGCTTATATCCCCTATCTTAGGATTGGCTATTTCAACCGTCGGCGGAGTGGCTTCTTCATACGCAGCCTCCCGGTTATCAAGCAATCTAGGAACAATCGCAGCAATAAGTACGATGGCTACTGCAGCGATAATAATTATTTTCATCTTGCCCTTTATCTTGCCATAGGTACAGTGACGAACGAACTGTCTCAAATCACTTCATTACTTCACGAGTCTC